>NZ_QSTQ01000002.1:0-108793 GCF_003438275.1 Collinsella sp. OM07-12 | reverse complement strand
GGCGGGCGCCCCGGGGGCGGACAAACCTACTCAGTCTCGCCCGGTCGAGCGCCGCGGGCCAGGGCGTCCTGGTACTCCTTGACTGCCTTGAGCCTTTGCATGGGCTTAAGACGCTCGAACATGGTGTTGCCGTGCAGGTGATCGATCTCGTGCTGTAGGCACACGCAGAACAAATCGCCCGAAGCCTCGTAGCGAATCAGGTTGGCGTCCAGATCGTACGCCTCGACGACGACATGGTCGGGACGCTCGATCTCGCAGTTAATGCCCGGAATGGACAGGCAACCCTCACTAAAGGGCACCAGATGGTCACTCTGCTCAACAATGACGGGATTGATAAGCACGTACGGGTCGTAGTCGTTCTTGTCGGTGTAGTCGCAGTCGATGGTGACGAGCTGAATAAGCTCGCCGATCTGCGGGGCAGCCAGGCCGCAGCCGGCGTTCTCGAACATCATCTTCTTCATCTTCTCGGCAAGTGCCTCGATCGCCGGGGTAATCTCCTCGATGACGGCGCACTCCTGGCGCAGACGAGGGTCGGGCGACAGTACGATTCCGTTGGCTTCCATGGCCATCCTTTCGGGTTGTTACATCAAATCATAGGCATCGACGTCAACGCTCACGCTCACGCCGCGCACGGAGCCCACCTCTTTGAGGCAGGCGTCGATATCGTCAGAGACATGGTACCCCACGGGCGACTTCACAAGCAGGTGGAAGCGATAACGGTCCTTGGCTCTTTCGATTACACACGAAGCCGGGCCCAGCACCTGCGGCACGGCACTCCCCGCCCGCAAAAAATCGGGCGCGGCGGCATGCCAGCGACGCTTGAGGAGCTTCGCGATGCGCCCAATATAATCCCGTGCATCATCTGCATTCGCCGACCACACCAAAATGTTGACTAGTCGAACAAACGGCGGATACAGCGCGTCGCGGCGCTGGTCCAGGTCGTGGTCGGTAAAGATCGAACGGTCATGCTCGGCAACGGCGCGAATGACCGGATCATCGGGCAGGTAGGTCTGGATGATGACCTCGCCGGGGCGATCGCCGCGGCCGGCGCGCCCCGCCACCTGCTCCAGCAAATCGTAGGCACGCTCCCCCGCGCGAAAATCGGGCAGTTTGAGCGCAAAGTCGGCATTGACCACGCCCACGAGCGTGACCTCGGGAAAGTCGAGCCCCTTGGCGATCATCTGGGTGCCCAGCAGCACCGCGCAATCGGCGGCATCAAACTGCTCGAGCAGCTTTTTGTGCGCGTCCTTGCCACGCGTGGAGTCGGCGTCCATGCGAATGATGGCGACGCCCTCAGGAAGCATCTGGTGCAGTGCGTCCTCGATCTGCTGCGTGCCCAGGCCCATTTTTGCCAGGTAGCGGCTACCGCATTTGGGGCAACGGCTCGTGGGCGCCGGATACGGCTGCACGCGCCAGGACGATCCGCAGGTGTGGCACTGCAGGGTGTGCGTGCGCTCGTGATACGTGAGTGCGGTGGAGCAGTGGTTGCAGGTGGGCACGCAGCCGCATTCGCGGCACATCAAAAACGGCGCAAAACCGCGGCGGTTGTGCAGCAACACGGCCTTTTCGCGACGCTCGACCACACGCTCCAAGCCCTCCATCAGCGGCTTTGAGAACATGGAGCGGCTGCCGTGCGAAAACTCGCGGCGCAGGTCGGCAATACGGACCGTAGGCAGCACGGCGTGTCCCGGGCGCTCGAGCATCTCGACGCGCGTCCAGGTAACACCGTTGTACGTGCCGCGGCGGCAGCGGTCGAGAGCCTCGGCAGAAGGCGTGGCCGACCCCAGCACGAGCGGGCAGCGATAGCGGCGCGCCATCTCGGCCGCCACCTCGCGCGCGTGGTAACGCGGGCTGGAGCCTTGCTTGTAACTGGTCTCGTGCTCCTCGTCAATGATGATGAGGCCCAGGTCGTTAAGCGGGCAAAAGAGCGCCGAGCGTGCACCGACGACCACGCGGGCGGCACCGCTGACGACCATATCCCACTGGTCCAGGCGCTCGCCGGCCGAAAGCCGCGAATGGAAAACGGCGACCGTCTCGCCAAAGCGCGAGCGGAAGCGGCCGACGGTCTGGGCCGTCAGCGAGATCTCGGGCACCAGCACGCAGGCCGAACAGCCGGCTGCGAGCACGCGCTCGATGGCGGAGAGGTAAACCTCAGTTTTGCCGGAGCCAGTGACGCCGTCGACCAGCACCACGTCGCCATGAGCGTCCAGACGGGCGCGCTCAATCTGGGCGAGCGCCTGTTGCTGTCCGTTGGTAAGGGAGACTGGCGCCTTGCCGCTTGCCGAGGACAGCGTGGTCTGCTCGCTGCAGCCACGCCACGCACGGCGCTCCTCCACCACCACGACGCCGCGCTTTTCGAGCGCCTTGATGGTCGCCGACATGCTGTTATAGAGAAGGTTGAGGTCTCGGGTCGTGACCGGCCCGCACTGGAGTGCCTCGATAAGCTGACGCTGGCGGACCGCGGTCTTGGGCGGCGTATAGTCAAATCCCTCGGGCGTAAGCATGACCCAACGGTTTTGAATGGGCTTGACGGCGGGACGCTCAACCGCCCATACGCCGTCGTCGCCCTTGACCACACGCGGGCTGCCGCCCGGAGGCAAAAACAGACGCAGACACTCGGAAAGCGTTGCGACGTACTCGCGGCTCATCCAGCGTGCGATACGGGCAGCCTCGGCGGTAAAGAGCGGTTTGCTGAGGATGGCCTCGATGGCTTTAATGCGCGCGGGGTCGAAGGCGTTGTTGCCCTGCAGGTCGCCCAGCTCAGGCGCAATGTCGACGATATAGCCCGCGGCGGCACGGTTACCAAAGTGGACCAGGACCGTGGACCCGATCTGTGCCTCGTTAGCAAGGGTTTGCGGGATGCCGTAGGCAAATGGCTCGGACAGCGCACGCGTCGGGATGTCGAGGACCACGCTCGCGTAGGCGGCGATGGGGTCAGGTGTATGCTCAGGCTTGGCCGGTGCAGCGGCAGGCACGGGCGCCGCTGGAGCCTCCTCCGGTTCCGGCGAACCAAACAGCGACAGTTGTTGAGCCATACACCACCTCTAACGAACGGACCTGAAAGGGCTGGGACAAAATAATCAGTAGTGTTTGTCCCATGGCCGATACGAGTGTCGAGCGTGTTGCGTCGCTCGAACATGGGACAAACACTACTGATTATTTTGTCCCAGCAACCCGCTCATCGGTACAGAAACAAGAGCCCCGCTCGGGTGAACGGGGCTCGGATACATACGTGTGCGCAGCGATTACAGTGCCATCGTGCGGGCGCGGTCGATGCGCGCCAGGCAGTCATCGCGGCCGACGAGCGCCATGGTCTCGCCCAGAGGAGGGCTCACCATGTTGCCGCAAACGGCGACGCGCACGGCCTGGAACACCACGCGCTTCTTGAGGTCCATCTGCTCGGGCAGCGGCTCAAGCGCGGCGTCGATAGCCTCGGCGGTCCAGTCGGTCAGGCCCTCGAGCGCGGCCTTGGCGGCATCCAGAATGGCACCCATGCCCTCCTTGGCCAGGCCCTTGTTGACGGACTTCTCGTCATACTCGAGCGTCTCGGCCGTAGCGAAGATGGGAGCGGCGACGGTCACGGCGTCGGCCGGCATCTTGGTGCGCGGCTTGACGATGGCAGCGAGCGCGTCGATCCAATCCTCGCCGTACTCGACATTACCCTCGATGAGACCCGCCTCGTGCAGCTCGGGGACCATGATCTCGTCGGCAAACTGAGCATCGGACATGCCATTGATGTACTCGGCGTTGACCCAATCGAGCTTCTTGGGGTCGAAGGTCGCCGGGTTCTTGGAGATGCGATCGAGCGAGAACTTGCTGGCCAGGACATCGCGCGGGATGATCGTGGTCTCTCCGTCGAGCGACCAGCCGAGCAGCGCCAGGTAGTTGACGAAGGCGTCGGACAGGTAGCCGGCGTCGCGGTACTCCTCCACCGAGGTGGCGCCGTGGCGCTTGGAGAGCTTCTTGCCGTCGGCGCCCAGGATCATGGAGATGTGGGCGAACGTAGGCACGGGCGCGCCGAGGGCCTCGTAGACCATGACCTGGCGCGGGGTATTGGACAGATGGTCGTCGCCGCGAATGACGTGGGTGATCTTCATCATGACGTCGTCAACGACGGTCGCGAAGTTATACGTAGGCGTGCCATCGGAGCGGAAGATGACAAAGTCGTCGAGCTCCTTGGCGTCGAAGGTCACCTCGCCGTGGACGGCGTCGTGGATACGGACGTCGCCGCGGTCCTCGGGCACCTTGATGCGCAGGACGTAGGACTCGCCGGCCTCGATGCGGCGGCGTGCCTCCTCGGGATCAAGATCGCGGCAGCGGCGCTGATAGCCCTGGAAGGGATCCTTGCGCTCCTGGGCGGCCTTGCGATCGGCGTCGAGCTGCTCCTTGGTGCAGAAGCATGGATAGGCCTTGCCCTCGTCCCAGAGCTTCTGGGCGGCCTGCTTGTACAGGTCCAGGCGCTCGGTCTGGGCGTAGGGGCCAAAGTCGCCGCCCACCTCGGGACCCTCGTCCCAGTCCAGGCCCAGCCAACGCATGGCGCGCAGGATGATCTGCGTATTCTCGTCGGTGGAGCGGGTGGGGTCGGTGTCGTCGATGCGCAGGATGAACGTGCCTCCGTTTGCGCGGGCGAAAGCCCAGTTATAGATAGCGGTGCGGGCGCCGCCGATGTGCAGCTTGCCCGTCGGTGAGGGTGCAAAGCGGACGCGAACGTCTGATGCCATGGAAATCTCCTCGATTGCAGGATGGATGTCTAACCGCATCAGTATAAAGCATCAAAGCAACCTCCGCACAAAGGGCACCGACCCAGTCATTGGGTAGCTAATTTGGGACGGGGCTTTTTTAGCTACCCTATGTCGAGGTAGGCCTCTGGCTCCGAAGGCTCCGGATTGGGTAGCTAAAAAAGCCCCGTCCCAAATTAGCTGCCCCCAAAGCGATGTATGACTAGGTGCGGAAAGGGTGTGAATGTTTGATTTACGCGCTATGATGTGCCCTTGCATAGAGAGCCCGGCGGAATGGTAACGGTCGCCGGGACACGTTTTTGAAAGGACAATCATGTCAGAAGAACTTCGTTCCATCCCACCCCAACACGGGTCCTTTGTTTTTACGTCGGAGTCGGTGACCGAAGGTCATCCCGATAAGATCGCTGACCAGATCAGCGACGCCGTCCTCGACGCAATCCTCGCCAAAGAAATAGAGCTCCAGGAACAGGGCTACATCGCCCCCAACGGCGTGCCTGCCAACGTGGAGAACGTCCGCTGCGCCTGCGAGACCCTCGTGACCACCGGCACCGTCATCGTCGCCGGCGAGATTCGCACCCAGGCCTACGTCGACGTACAGGAAATCGCCCGCGGCGTTATCCGCCGCATTGGCTACAACCGTGCCAAGTTCGGTTTTGACTGCGACACCTGCGGCGTTATGAGCCTCATCCACGAGCAGTCGCCCGATATCGCCCAGGGCGTCGACGAGTCCTTCGAGACCCAGACCGGCGCTACCACCGACCCGATCGACCTGATCGGCGCCGGCGACCAGGGCATGATGTTCGGTTATGCCTCCAACGAGACCAAGACCCTCATGCCCATGCCACACTACCTGGCAAGCCGCCTGGCCGAGCGCCTGGCCGCCGTGCGTCACGACGGCACCCTCGCCTATCTGCGTCCCGACGGCAAGACCCAGGTCACCGTGCGCTACGAGGAAGGCAAGCCCGTCGAGGTCACGACCATCGTCATCTCCACGCAGCACGCCGCCGAGATCGAGGACATGGGAAAGATCAAGGCCGACCTCATCGAGCACGTCATCACCCCGGTCATGGCCGCCGAGAACATGCCGTGGGACAACGCGGACATCTACGTGAACCCCACCGGTCGCTTTGTCGTGGGCGGCCCCATGGGCGACACGGGCCTCACCGGCCGCAAGATCATCGTCGACACCTACGGCGGCTACGGCCGTCACGGCGGCGGCGCCTTTAGCGGCAAGGACTGCACCAAGGTCGACCGCTCCGCCGCGTATGCCGCGCGCTGGGTCGCCAAGAACGTGGTCGCCGCCGGTCTGGCCGACCGCTGCGAAGTCGAGCTTGCCTACGCAATCGGCGTTTCCAAGCCCCTCTCAATCATGGTCGACACCTTCGGTACCGCGCATGTTGCCGAGGACAAGATCGTTGAAGCCGTAGAGAAAACCTTCGACCTGCGCCCGGGCGCAATCATCCGCGACCTAGACCTGCGTCGCCCCATCTACGAAAAGACGGCAGCCTACGGTCACTTTGGCCGAGAAGACGCCGACTTCACCTGGGAGAAGACCGACCGAGTCGAAGAACTCAAAGCAGCCTGCGGCCTGTAAGCTAACCCGAAAAGCTACAGCAAATAACAACGCACCAAAAGAAGTACCGACTCCAACCGGTACTTCTTTTTATTTAAACGGTGGTGAAGATAAGCAGACCTGGGACATGGAATAGGTCACATGCCGATAAATATTGCAGCAGAGCGACTCCAACCATGTATCCTAAGTTCCGAGGGCTTTAGTATTTGGTCGATCGCGAGTTCCGCACGAGCCGGAGGCCACTTAATGTGGCCTCCGTGCGAGCAGGACTGTCCGAGCAGGCGACCAAATACTAAAGCCCTCGGAACGGCGGGACAGTGTATGCCCCGCCCTCGGGACGATGGGACAAAACAAAGGAGCACCCATGGCAGGCAAGCCGCAAACACTAGCTACGACCTCGGCATTCGAGATCTTGGGCCCCGTCATGGTCGGCCCCAGCTCATCGCACACCGCCGGCGCCCTGCGCTGCGCCCAAGTTGCCGCCAGCTTGCTGGAAGGCCGCATCACCAAAGTCACCTTTGGCCTGTGGAACTCCTTTGCCCACACCTACCGCGGCCACGGCACCGATCGTGCGCTCGTCGCGGGCATCCTGGGCCTCGACACCGATGACGAGAACATCAAGCAGGCCTTCGACCTCGCACGCGAGCAGGGCCTCGAATATCACTTTGAAATTAAGGGCGACGACGCCTCCATCCACCCCAACACCGTCGACATCGACATGGTCGACGACACGGGCGCTACGGCACAGGTTCGCGGCGAGAGCCTGGGCGGTGGCAAGATGCGCATCAGCCGCATTAACGGCGTCGGCGTCGACATCTCGGGTATGTACTCCACGCTCTTCGTGGCGCACCAGGATGTTCCCGGCGTGCTCGCCGCGCTCACGAACCTGCTCGCCTACGCCCACGTGAACATCGCCTTCTGCCGCACCTACCGCACCGAGGTGGGCGGCCAGGCCTACTCCGTCTTTGAGACCGACGGCGCGCCCGACGACACCGTCGTCCCTATGTTGCGCAAGCTCGACAATGTCGATTACGCGACCTTTATCGAGCTCCCCGGTTCTGCCTCGTCGCTCTCCCCCGGCGTCTCAGCAAAGGAAATCTTCGACGACGGCGAGCAGCTGCTCGATGCGTGCGAGGAACTGGGACTCAGCATCGGCGCCGTCATGGCCGTGCGCGAGGCGCGTCTGACCGGCGAGGTCCACGCCGTCGCCGCCATGCGCCGCGTGCTCGACGTCATGCGCGAGGAGACCACAGCCCCCATCGTCAATCCGCAGCGCTCGCTCGGCGGGCTTATCGGCGGCGAGGCCAAGCTTGTCGATGCCACCGGCCGCAACGACCTTGGCTCCAACTTAATGGGCGCCGTCCAGACTGACGCCGTGGCCCGCGCCATGGCCGTGCTCGAGCGCTCAGCCACCATGGGTGTGATTGTCGCTGCCCCCACGGCAGGCTCCGCAGGCGTCGTGCCCGGCTGCGTGCTGGCGCTCGCCGATCACCTTCAGCTCGACGACGAGCAGGTGATGGACGCGCTCTACTGCGCAGCCGCCATCGGCCTCAACCTCACCACGAGCGCCTGCGTTGCCGGCGCCGAGGGCGGATGCCAGGCCGAGGTGGGAAGCGCCGCCGCCATGGCTGCCGCCGCGCTGGTGCAGATGCTCGGCGGCACGCCCGAGCAAGCGCTCGACGCCAGCTCCATCGCGCTGAGTAACCTGCTGGGCCTCGTTTGTGACCCCGTCGGAGGCCTGGTCGAGGTGCCCTGCCAAAACCGCAATGCCATCGGCGTGGCAGCGGCCTTTAGCTCGGCACAACTCGCCCTCGCCGGCATTAAGAGCCTGGTGCCGTTTGACCAGATGGCACATGTCATGCTCTCGGTGGGCCACGCGTTGCCGGCCACGCTGCGCGAGACGGCAAAGGGCGGCATCGCGCAGGCTCCGGCCGCGCTTTCGGCCTGTGCAAAATGCGGTGTGTGCGGGTAGTGACCAAGAACGACTCGATAGTGGGACAACTGTCCCACCTCTTTTGAATGCCACCGTTTCCGTACCACAAACAACTAGGTAATCGCTATAATGCAAGCCCAGTAAAAACACGATGAGCCGCAAGGCGAAATTCGAAGGATATGCATACGATGTCGCAAAACGATCGAACTCAACTGATTCCCGATCCGCAGCAGCCGAGCAGGCACACCGGTGGCGTTCAGTCGCCGCGTCCTATCGCGCCGAGTCACGGTCAGCAGCGTGGTGCGGCAAACGCTCCCCAACGCCCGAACCATCAACGTCAGCAGCGCCAGGCAAACGGCAATGCGCCCAAGCAGCCCCCCGCGCACGGTCGAGGCGATCGCGGCCCCGCGCGCAAACCCGCCGAGAACAATAAGTCGGGCAAAAAGACGACGCTCTTTGTCGTCCTTGGTCTTATCGTCATTGTCTATATCGTAGGCGTCGTAGCGTTTTCCCAGCTAGCCTACCCCAATACCACCATCGCCGGCGTCGACGTCTCGTTCTCCAACGCTTCGTCTGCCGCCACCAAGGTCAACTCGGCATGGAAGCACTATAAGCTCACCGTGACAGGCGATGACTTTAGCTGGACATATCAGCCCGAGTCCGATGAGCCCATCGTCGACGGCGAAGCAGCCGCAAAAGAGATTATCAGCCACAACGAAGCCTTTGTATGGCCGGTCCGCCTTGTGGAATCCTTAAGCGGAAGGATCAAAACAACCGCTACCTCCAACGAAGTCGATCTTGATCAAGACGTCGACCTGTCCATGCTCTCCGACACTTTTGACCAAAAGAAGTTTGAGGAGGATCTGGGCGCCGCCATCGACGAGTTTAACGAGGGGCGTTCGGGCACGTTCGAGGCCAATAGCTCCTATGACGAGCAGGCCGGCAAGTTTACCGTCGAGAAGGCGCGCTCCAACGAAAAACTCGACCGCGAGCATGTCATTAAGTATGCCGAGCTCGAGCTTGCCTCGCTGTCCGAGACCGTAGACCTTTCCAAGCTCGGCAGCGATGCCTACGAGCCGCTCAATGGAACGCTTACCGATGATCAGATTCAGGCCGCATGCGATGCCGCCAACAACTTCCTGGGCGTCAACGTGACCCTCAAGCTCAACGGCGAGGATGCCGGCAAGGTTGATGGCAGCTCCGTGTTGCAGTGGATCAGCTTTGCCGATCCGGCCAACCCCACACTTGATACGTCACAGATCAGCAGCTGGGCAACCGAGCTCGCCAACGGCTTTAACACCGTGGGCTCCACTCGCTGGTGGACGCGCGCCGATGGCAAGCAATGCGCCGTTGAAGGCGGCGACTTTGGTTGGTCCATCGACAGCGGCTCGCTCGCCAAGCAGGTCGAGGACGCCATTAACAACAAGCAGACCGGCGAAATCGAGATCAAGTACTCCCAGAAGGCCGACGCCTTTACCGCAAAGGGAGAGCCCGACTGGAAGGCATACGTCGATGTCGATCTGTCCGAGCAGCACGCGCGCTACTACGACGAGAGCGGCAATATCGTGTGGGAGGCCAACTTTATCTCAGGAAAGCCGGGTGAGGACGCCACTCCCGAAGGCGTCTGGCAGATCAACAGCAACGACGGCGCGAGCACGCTGATTGGCGCCAAGGACCCCGAGACGGGCAAGCCCAAATACGAGAGCCCGGTGAGCTACTGGATGCCGTTTGAGGGCAACATGATCGGCTTCCACGATGCCACCTGGCAAAACGACAAGAGCTTCGATAACGCCGAGTCGTACAAGTGGTGCGGCAGCCACGGTTGCATCAACCTGCGCCTGGCCGACGCCAAGGCACTTCACGACTGCATCAAAGTCGGCCTGTGCGTGGTTGTCCACTCGTAGTGCAACGCGCGCATTCATACAGCGTGGAACCGCTGCGACCAATCTAACAGTTCCGAAAGAAACCGTCCTATGCGCCCGCCCCAACCGGTGGGCGCATATACTTATCGAGGTTCTTTCTATAAAGGAGACGCTATGCCGAATGTCCCCACGATCACCCCGGGTCCGGATAATACCGAGCACACGCCCGAAGGTATCACCGAAACGCTTCCTCTGATCACAGACGTACATGCCGACAAGGAGAGCGGACGCACGAACGACACGGCCGAGATTTCCGATGAAGAGGTATATGCCAAGCTCAAGGCAAAACGTGCCGAACGTCGACGCAAAAAGCTGATTCGACGCGGCATTGCCGCCGGCATCGTGGGTGTCATCGCGCTCATTGCCATTGTCGCAACCCTGGTTATCAATGCGCAGCCACAGGGCGATATCGGGCCTGCGACCGACATGGTGACCGAGGGCACGTTTAGCACAACGGTCGAAGCGAAAGGCCAGCTCAAACCCATTTCGTCCTCAGTGGTCTCCCCTTCTGTCGACGGCATGGTCGATTCGATAAACGTGCAGGCAGGCCAATCCGTCAACGAGGGCGACGTGCTTATGACCATTAAAAACGACGAGCTCGATCGCAACGTTGCCGAGGCGCAGCGCGCAGTTGCAGCAGCTCAGGAAGACCTCGCCAACGCGCAGAAAGCCGCAACTGCCGCGCAGGCCACCCCAACGACGGACGTCGACGAAGCTTCCGCAGCGGCTGGCATCTCCGCCGCATCAGCGGACACGAACGCCGTATCGGCCGCGCAGCGCAGCCTCGCATCGGCCCAGGCAAACCTCGATCAGGCGAACGCCAAGGCCGCCAGCCGCACGATCACGGCCCCGAGCTCGGGCAGCATCGTGGAGCTCAACGCCAAGGTGGGCGCCACGGTAACAGGCGGCATGATCATGGGCGAAAGCGATACGAGCGGCGGCAAGCAGTGCATGCAGATCGCCGACCTGTCCAAGATGAAGGTGACGGTTCAGGTGGGCGAAAAGGATATCGCCAAAATTGCCGTGGGCCAAAGCGCCAACGTGACCTATCCCGCGTTTCCCGATATCGTGAGCCAGGGCACCGTCACGGCTATCGCCTCGGTGGCAACCTCCGACTTCTACTCCGGGAGCGGCGGCAGCGTGACCTTTAACGTCGACATCCTCATCGAAGCACCCGACAGTCGCCTTAAGCCGGGTATGACTGCCGAGGTCTCGGTAGTGACCGAGAAGCTCGACGACGTGGTGATGGTGCCGACCATGGCGCTGATGACCGAAGATGGCGAGCACTATTACGTCAATCTGGCCACCGATTCGGAGGGCAAAAAGACGCGCCGCGTGAAGGTGACCGTCGTGGCGCAAAACGACAACGAGGCTGTAGTCGGTAAGACGCAGGTCAAGCGCGACGACCAGGGCAACGAGATCAACCCAGACGC
The DNA here is from genome assembly GCF_003438275.1 of Collinsella sp. OM07-12. NCBI lineage: Bacteria > Bacillati > Actinomycetota > Coriobacteriia > Coriobacteriales > Coriobacteriaceae > Collinsella > Collinsella sp. OM07-12. The sequence continues at coordinate 97,193 of NZ_QSTQ01000002.1, read as the reverse complement.
CCCGGTTACCAAGCTTCGCGACGGCGACACCCTCGTCATGGACACCGGAGCGGACGCAACGGCTGACGACGGCTACAGCGCGGATTCGGGCAGCATGTCTGCCGACGAGGGCATGTAATGCGTCCCGTCATCGACATTCGCAACGTGCATCGCATCTTTGAGAGCGAGGCGAGTTGCGCCCATATCTTGCACAACGTGAGCCTGGCAGTAGATCCCGGCGAGTTCGTCGCCATCACCGGCCCCTCGGGCTCGGGCAAGTCAACGCTCATGAACATCCTGGGCTGCCTGGACAAACCGACGGCAGGCGATTATTACCTGCAGGGCCTCAACGTGGCCGAGCTCGATGATGACGAGCTCACCGAAGTCCGCGCCCTGAGCATCGGCTTTGTCTTTCAGAGCTTCAACCTGCTGCCGCGCCTGTCGGTTATCGAAAACGTCATGCTGCCGCTGGCATACACTAACGTGCCCCGTAGCCAGCGTGAAATGCGCGCCGTGCACGCGCTGCAGGCCGTCACGCTGCCCGTCGACCACTGGGACCACCGCATATCCGAGCTCTCGGGCGGCCAGATGCAGCGTGTCGCCATCGCACGCGCCCTCGTCAACGATCCGCCCATCATTTTGGCTGACGAGCCGACGGGAAACCTGGACTCCGCCACGGGAGCGCTCGTCATGGAAACCTTCCACAAGCTCCAGGAGCGCGGCAAAACCATCGTGCTTATCACACACGACCCCGGCATCGCCGCCGAGGCCGACCGTACCGTGACCATCCGCGACGGTCGCATTCACGACGGCGCGTATATTCCGCATGCACCGCGGACCCTGCGCAGCGCCGTAGATAGTCTGCCCGTGATTTCCGCCTCCGCCAACCCGCCGAAAGGAGTGATGGCATGAGCGCCCGTGATCTCATCCAGGAAGCCCTTCACTCGCTCGAGGCCAACAAGGGGCGCAGCCTGCTCACCATCCTGGGCATTGTCATCGGCATCGCCTCGGTCATTGCCATGACTTCGCTCATCGGTGGCATCCAAAACAGCTTGGTAAACAGCCTGGGCCTCAACGCAGCTCGCATGGTTCAGATCTATTCGTCCCAAGAACTCTCGGATTCTGACGTCCAGAAGCTTCAAAAACTGGTGCCGCAGATAGAACAGATCGGCATTGTCAACAGCGCGTACACCGAGTACAAGACCGGCGATAAAAGCTATACCGTCATGGCACAGGGTGTCGATAGCGACATGCTCGACGCCGTGGGTGCCAGTAAGCTCGTTGCGGGGCGCACCTACACCGATGTCGAGTCAAAGGCAGGCTCGCGCGTGGCGCTCATCAGCCGCGGCGGCGCCGATCAGCTTTACGGCAACGAACGAGATGCGCTGGGAAAAACCATCAAGGTGTCCAACGGCGAGGTGCAGATTGTAGGCGTGATTGATGGCGGCAGCGACTCCATGGGCTCGCTCACTTTGTATATGCCACGCGAAACCATCTCCGGCCTATTTGGCGACGAGAATCCTTCATTCCCCAGCGTGACGGCACTTGCCGCCGAGGGCACGGACATGGATGAGCTCTGCAAGACCATCGAGTCCAAGGTGCGCGCGATGAAAGGCATCGCGGAGAATGATGAGTATGACAGTGTATCGGCGACCTCCATGAAAAGCGCCATCGATGCACTCAACTCCTTTATGGGCGCATTCTCGCTCATCATGGGTGCTGTCGCCAGTATCTCGCTGCTTGTCGGCGGTATCGGCATTATGAACATGATGCTCACCAGCGTGACTGAGCGCATCCGCGAGATCGGCATCCGTCGCGCTCTGGGCGCCAGTCGTCGCGATATCACCGCGCAGTTTTTGGCCGAGTCCTCGGCGCTGTGCGTCACAGGTGGCCTGCTGGGTGTCCTGATAGGCTATCTGCTGGCCTGGGGCCTCGCGATGTTTGCCTCCGGATCCGGGATTCTTGGCGAGCTAGGTGCCAGCGGGCAAATCACACCGAGTTTTTCAATCGCCACGGTGCTGCTGGCCTTCGCCGTCTCCGTCGGCATCGGCGTAATCTTTGGCTTCTACCCCGCTCGCCGCGCGGCAAAGCTCGACCCGGTGGAGTGCCTACGCTACCAGTAGGCCACCACCAACAAGTTGCGGTGAATTAGGGACTGAATATGCTATCTAGCAGCAAAAACAGACACTATTTCACCGCAACTCAGGGGGTAAGGCGCAAGTGCTATTCGAAACGAGATTCCAGGCTCGAAAGGCCGCTCAACGTCAGATTATTGGCAACCTCCGAGACGCGCTCGATGGGAACCGAGCCGTCAGACAGCGCCCACGTGCGATAGATACCGATGATACCCGATAGCAAAAACGCCAGATAGTAGTCGAACATCTCGTCCTTGAGACCTTGGGGCAGCAGATCGCGATCAGCAATCTCGTGTTCGAGCGGCACACGAAGACGAGCCATAAAATCATCGAGCGGAATATTCTCGATCAGCTGACGATTGAGCACCAGGTTGTTGCATAGCGCCTCATTAACGGTTTTAAAGAAGGTCGCCGCCGCGCCCAGGGCGCGCTCGTTGGTGTCGCCGTTCATGGAAGCAAGCGTTTTCTCGACCGAGTCGACAATCATCTCCACCACATCGACGGCAATGGCATCGAGCAGGCCGTCAACCGTACCAAAGTGAACGTAAAAGGTCTTGCGGTCGACATTGGCCTCGCGCGCGATGGCACTCACCGTAATGTCTGCCAGCGGCTTTTCCATGAGCAGGCGCTCGAAAGCGGAAAGGATGGCAGTGCGGCTGCGAACGATGCGGCGATCAATACGCGGTTTGCTGGTGGCCATGGGCGTGTCCCTTCGATATACGGGCATTCATCAACAGATGAGAGATAATCTACGTAAGAGGATTATCCCCCATACAGCACAAATATGCCCCGCATCATGAAGAACGCACGACTGCCCTACTGCGACTTAGGGTGCTTCTTCTTATTGAGTGCCGACGGAGATACGCGAATACCGTCGCCTGTCTGGCGCACATAGGCTTTATGAGCCGGCTTAGCGGTCCCAGACGCCTTCTGAGCGTGCTTCTTGGGATCAAAGGTAACAGTATTCGTGGGGTGCGGCTTAGTGGGCGCAGAGGGCGTCTGAGGCGTTCGGCCAAGCTTGCGCATCACGCGATCCCAGCGCGCATGGATGCTCTCGTTATGGGCGCTCTTAAGGCCCAGCAGGGGCGCAGCCAAAATGGTCGGCGCAATAAACGTAATGAGGCGCCACAGCAGATAGCCGGCGGTCGAAGCCGATCCAAAGAAATGACCCAGGAAAAGCGCGAAGCCACCCTCGGCACCGCCGGTGCCACCGGGCAGGGGAACAGCAGAGCTGAGGAGCTGAACAAAGGCGCTCGCGGCCATGACCGAGAAAAAGTCGACCTCGTGGTGGCCAAAGGCAAGCATCAGAAAATACGGCACCAGATAGAAAAACGCGAGCTGCAGCATGGTGATAAACACGGTAAGCAGCATGGACGAAAAATGGCCAGCCGAAAGCTTGAACTTCTCGGAGAACGAATAGACCTCGCCATCGACAAACGTGCGCCATCCCTCGATCTTAGTGGACGAGACACCTATGCGCTCGAGCCAATTAATGATGCAATGGGCGACGCGCGTGACGGTCTTAGGCATGAGCGCGACGGCAAAGATACCTAGCAAGATGCAGCAGTGTCCGCCAAAGCTAAAGACGCACAGCAGTGTCATGTCGCCATAGCGCTCGGCGAAAAACGGCATGCGAGCAAGTAGCAGGATAGCACCCCAGGCAACAAGGCCAAACTGATACACGATAAAACGCGTGAACTGCGTGGCGCCGGCCTCGCCGACATTTTGGCCCGCTTTGGTCAGGCGGTAAATCTGGGCAGGAGTCGAGCCCATCATCATGGGCGTCAGGTTGCCAAAAAAGATGCCGCTCGCCTCGACAGAGATCAGGTCGCGAATGCCGACGGGTGAATTGGGGTCGAGCCAGACGGCGATCGCATAGGCCACAATGCCAAAGAACAAATACATGAACATGCATAGACACGCGACAACGAGCCAGGGCGCCTGGACGCTCGACATAGCAGCCCAGAACTGCCCCATCTGCCCGGTTACCACCAGATAGACGATATAACCCACCAGCACAACGCCGATAAAGATGGCGCCGCGACGTGCGCTCTTATTGTCATCGCCGCCCGAGGCCTCAACCTCGACCTGGGGCTTGGACGTATACTGTGAGGACTCCGTCATGAGACTCCTTCTAACAGTCAAAATATCTTGGTCATTGTACCCGTAAGGGCCATAAGCAGAACGCAAAGCTCTTGTTTAAACGGGAATTGCAGACGGTTGTTTGATAAAAAAACCCGGCCTTCCGTGGGAAGTCCGGGTAACAGATGCGTGGTAGCCCGTACCAGATTCGAACTGGTGATCTCCGCCTTGAGAGGGCGGCGTCCTAAACCGCTAGACGAACGGGCCATAAGCCTCGGCAGAAAAGAAATGGTAGCCCGTACCAGATTCGAACTGGTGATCTCCGCCTTGAGAGGGCGGCGTCCTAAACCGCTAGACGAACGGGCCACATGACATCTGCACTGCCGTGCTGCGAGGAAACATATTACGGGACAAAAAACGTGAGCGCAAGAAAAAAATCCAAATTGCCAAAAATTTGTCGGCAGGTTATGGAACTCGCAGGTCAGCAAGGTAGTTAATTTGGGACGGGGCTTTTTTAGCTGCCCTAGCCGTCAATCGACCGAACCGCCGGTGCTGCCGGCAGGGGTAGCTAAAAAAGCCCCGTCCCAAATTAACTACCCTAGGTTGAGATGGACCAAAAGAGCTTCGCGGTCGTTGGGGATGTTGTCCTCGATCACGGCGTCGAGGGCGGCGTTGAGTAGCTGGCCTAGCTCGGGCCCCGGCTTCACGCCGGCGCGGATCAGATCGCCGCCGTTGATGGCGAGCATCTTGAGCGTATAGGGCTCCCCTGCCTCCAGTAGCTCGTGCGCCAGCGCGCGCATCTCCTCGATGGTCTCGACGTAATAGAAGCACGACGGGGCCTTGCCGAGCGTATCGGCACGCTTGAGATCCATGAGCTCGTCCATCAGGCGGGCGGTGTCGACGCCCTCGCCCGAAAGCAAGCGCATCATATTGAGCAGACAGGAACGCTCGGGGCGCAACGGTTTATCGTGATACTTGATGAGCAGACACACGTCACGGATCAGGTCGTGCGAAAGCGCCAGGCGATCCATAATGACACGCGCCTTCTTGGCCCCGAGCTCGGGATGACCGTAAAAGTGGCCGCTGCCCGCATGGTCGACCGTAAAACACTCGGGCTTGGAAACGTCGTGCAAAAACGCCGCCCACATCAGGCTCGACGAGGGCGCGACGCCGTCACACAGCGCCAGCTCACCTGCCACCGTCAGCACGCGGGCAATATGCTCGTAAACGTTAAAGGCATGGTAGACGCTGCGCTGATCAAACCCGCGACCCTCTGCCAACTCGGGCACGGCGGCGCAAACAAGCTCGGGGTAGCGCAGCATGGCGTCTCCCCCGTGGCCGGTCGAAAGGATGCCCTCGAGCTCAATGCCCACACGCTCGCGCGCCACGGCATCGAGCAGCGGCGCGCACTCGGCAAGGGCACGCTTAGTCTCGGGCTCAATCACAAAGTCCAGGCGGCAGGCAAAACGCACCGCACGCAGCATGCGCAGGGCATCCTCGTTAAAGCGACGCTTGGGATCGCCGACGGCACGGATCAGCTTTCGTTCCAAATCACCCTGGCCGTCGTAGCGGTCGACAAGCCCGCGCTCGGGATGCCAGGCCATGGCGTTGACGGTAAAGTCGCGGCGCGCCAGATCGTCCTCAAGCGACGCCGCACGCTCCACGCTTTGCGGATGGCGGCCATCGGTGTAAAAGCCGTCCAGGCGGTACGTAGTGACCTCGATACGCTCGCCATCACTAATGGCGGTGATGCCGCCAAATTTAATGCCCGATTCAACCACCGCAATGCCGGCAGCCTCGAGTGCTGCCTTGGACTCCTGCCACAGGCCGCTGCAGCACATATCAACATCGTGGCTGGGGCATCCCATAAGGGCATCACGTACCCAACCGCCTACGTACCAAGCCTCAAGACCAGCTGCCTCGAGCGCGCGTAGGACGCGCAGGGAGGCGGCTGACGGCTGCGTAGCGTTAAGCGAAACTGTGCACATTCCTGTGGCCTCCTGCAATTGCGAGTGTATTGATTGTTGGTTCTCAAGAAGTCTAGCAAGAAACAGAAGAAGGCGCACACACGAACCCACTTCGCGCACGATTGAGCCCCAAGGGCTCGACAGCAGGCTTAAAAAAGCACCCGTCTCGAAAATCCGAGACGGGTGCTCGACAAGCAAAGAATGTAACCGTGTGCCGCGCTAGCAAACCTGACGGATGGCAATACCCTTCTTGTACTCCTCCACCTTGGCAAAGTCACCCAGACCCGGGCACTCGACCACGTTGGCGCCAGTTGCCATCGACAGGCGCAGGGCGTCCTCGACGCACTCGGGGGCGTCGTGCCACACGGACAGGAAAGCGGCCAGGGAGGAGTCGCCCGCGCACACCGTCGACAGCAGCTTGACGTCGAAGGTGCGGTTGGCAAACCAGATGTGCTCGCCGTTGGAGAAGTACGCGCCATCGCCGCCAAGGGTCAGCAGTACGTTCTTAGCGCCCTTGGCATGCAGCTCGGCCATGGCACCCTTGACGGACTCATCGTCGCCGCCGCTTACCTTAATGCCAAAGATATCGAGCAGCTCGTCGTCATTAGGCTTAATCAGCAGAGGCTCCATGGCAATGAGGTCTGCCAGCTGATGGCTCGAGATATCGAGCACGAACTCGGCACCCTTGGCCTTGACGCGGCGAAGCACCTCGGACAGGAAACCCTCGGAAGTGTTGGGGGGCAGTGAGCCGCTAATGACCAGGCAGGTCATGTCGTCGAGTGAATCGATGAGCTCGAACATCTCCTGCTCGTTGACCTCGTTGATGGCGGCACCGGCGTTGACCATGTTGTACTCGGTATCGGGGCCCGCGTTGAGGAACACGTTGACGCGCGTGATGCCATCGGTCCACACGGGCTTGACGGGTACGCCCAGGGCCTCGGCGCCCTTGACGATAAACTCGCCAGAAAAGCCGGCGAAGAAGCCCAGGATCGTGGTGTCGACGCCGTAGTGATCGAGGGTGAACGAGACGTTGAGACCCTTGCCGTTGGGCGTGTAAACGGCGTTGCGGGTACGCGTGACGGTGTTGGCGTCAAGACCGTCGCAGGCGATGTTGTAGTCGATGGCGGGATTTGCAGTGAGCGTGTAAATCATGAATGTTCCTTTCACAAGGCAACGTGTTAATGAAAGTATATTCCACACATCGGTAAAAGGCTAGGACAACTCGGTAAACGGTGTGGAAGCGATGAAGTACGGCAGAACATGTCTCCCCCATGGGCGAACAAAAAAGGCGCCCCGGCCGAAACCGGGGCGCCGCATGCGCACGAATATATCGCGTTTCGATTACTGACGATCGAGCTTGCGGACAGCAATGCGCTTGCTGTACTCGTCGACGTGACCAAAGTCGCCAATGCCGACGGACTCGGCAACGTTGGCACCGGTGGCCATAGCGAGCTTCATGGCCTCCTCGACGTTGTCGCGGTTCTTGTACCACTTGTGCAGGAACGCAGCGAGGGTGCAGTCGCCGGCGCAGACGGAAGAGACCAGCTTGATGTTGAACTCACGCTTCGCGTACCAGATGTCCTCGCCGTTGGAGAAGTAGGCGTCGCCGCGGCTACCACGGGTGAGCAGCACGTTCTGAACGCCGGCCTCGTGAGCCAGCTTCATGGCAATGCGGACCTCGTCGTCGGTATCGACCGGCACACCGAAGATAGCCTTCATCTCGTGATGGTTCGGCTTGATGAGCAGAGGCTTCTTGTGAGCGAGCTCCTTGAGCTTGTCGGAGGACAGGTCCAGGACGACATCGGCGCCACGAGCCTGAGCGTGCTCCATGACCTGAGCCAGAAAGTCGGGCGTGGCTTTGGGAGGCACGGAGCCGGAGACGATCAGGCACTCAAGATCGCCCGCGGTGTCCAGGATGTTGTAGAGCTCCTCCTGGTGCTGCGGCGTAATCGGAGCGCCGGGGTTCAGGATGCCGTACTCGTGCTGGCCATCGTTGACGTAGGTGTTGATGCGCGTGATACCGTCGGTCCAGACCGGGCGGCACAGGCAACCGAGGTTCATGACCTCCTCGACGATAAACTTGCCGGTGAAGCCAGCGAAGAAGCCGAGCGCGACGGTATCGACCCCCATCTTCTTGAAGGCGAAGGACACGTCGAGGCCCTTGCCGTTGGCCGTGTAGCTGGCCGAACCGGTGCGGACGTTCTCATCGGGCTCAAGCGGAGAGCTCGAAACCGTCATGTCGACAGCCGGGTTAGCAGTTAGCGTGTAGAACATTTACAGTACCCCCTGTATACGTGAGGGCCGCGTGGCCGGCCCATTCCAGCCACGCGGTTACCTCTGATACCAAATTAGCGAGCTGCGGACTCGAGCAGCGCCTTGACCTCGGCGGCGGTGTTGCAGGCGAGCGCCTTCTCGGCGAGCTCGTCGCACTCGGCCCTGGTCCACTGGCTGATGGTCTTGCGGGCGCGCAGGATCGACGGAGCGCTCATCGAGAACTCCTCCAGGCCCCAGCTGATCAGCAGCGGCTCAAGCAGCGGATCGGCAGCGGCCTCGCCGCACATGCCGACCATGATGCCGGCCTTCACGCCGCTCTCGATGATGTTCTTGAGAGAGCGGAGCACGGCGGGATAGTACACCTGGTACAGGTTGGAGATGGTGTCGTTGCCACGGTCGGCGCACATGGTGTAGCCAATCAGGTCGTTGGTGCCGATGGAGAAGAAGTCGGCGACCTCGGCCAGGCGGTCAGCGAGCAGCGAGGCGGCAGGCGTCTCGACCATAATGCCGACCTCGATGTTCTCGTTGAACTTGCGGCCCTCTTCGGTCAGCTCAGCCTTGCACTGCTCGACGAGCTCCTTAACGGCCACGACTTCCTCGACGCAGGTGACGAGCGGGATCATGATCTTGACGTCGCCAAAGGCGCTGGCGCGCAGCAGGGCGCGGAGCTGCACCTTGTACTGGTCGGGGTTGGCCAGGCAGTAACGCACGGCGCGGAAGCCCATGAAGGGGTTCTCTTCCTTGACCATGTGCAGGTACGGAATCTCCTTGTCGCCACCCACATCGAGCGTGCGGATGATGACCGGAGCGCCCTTAAGCGCACTGGCGACCTTGCGGTAGGCGTTGAACTGCTCCTCCTCGGAAGGAAGCTCGGCGGAGTCCATGAACAAGAACTCGGAGCGGAACAGGCCGATAGCCTCGGCGTCGTGATCGAGCGCATTGGGCACGTCATCGGGGTTGCCGATGTTGCAGGCGATGATCTTCTTGATGCCATCGGCAGTCACAGAAGGCTTGCCGCGGAAGGACTCGAGGGCTGCCTTCTCGGCAGCGAAGGCCTCGGCCTTGGCGGTGTAGGCGGCAAGCGTCTCCTCGTCGGGATCGGCCTCGACAACACCCTTGCCACCGTCGACGACGACGGTCATGCCGTTGCGCAGTGCGGTGCAGCTGTTGGAAACCGAAAGGACGGCTGGAATCTCGAGGGCACGTGCGATGATCGCGGAGTGCGACGTACGGCCACCGGTCTCGGTGACGATACCGGCAACGTGAGCCTTGTCGATCGTGGCGGTCATGGACGGCGTGAGGTCGTGCACGACAACGACGGTGTTCTCGGGCAGGACGGAGAGGTCGACGACCTCCTTGCCCAGCAGCTCGGCCAGAATACCGGTGCGGATGTCGGCGATGTCGGCCGCGCGCAGACGAAACATCTCGTCGTCCATGGACAGGAACATGTTCTCGAACATGGTCGAGGTGTCCATAAGCGCCTGCTCGGCGCAGGTGCCGCCATCAATGGCGGCGTTGATGGCGTCGGTCATGCCCGGGTCCTGAGCCAGGACAATGTGTCCGCTCATGATCTCGGCCTCGGCCTCGCCCACCGTTTCCTTCATGTGGTCGGCCTGAGCCTGGGTCTTATCGCAGAAGACCGAAAGAGCGGTCTGATAGCGCTCCTTCTCTGCTGCCGAATCAGCAACCTCGTGCGGCTCAAACGTCAAGTCGGGATCGACGGCGACCATGACGGTGCCGATACCGATGCCCTCAGAAGCGTTGACTCCCTGATACATTCCCATTCCTCTCTCCGTGTCATGTGATAAAGCGTTTTGCCATATCCATGACAAAAGAGCGCAGCTACCTTAAAACAGGTCACTGCGCCCCCAAATATGAACTTAGTTGTTCAACATGCGACCCGTTTGAGTTCTACTCGCCAAGACCGCTCTTGATGAGCTCGATGGCAGCAGCCAGAGCCTCGGCCTCGTCAGCGCCGTCGCACTTGACCTCAACCTCGGTGCCGCAGGGGATACCAGCAGCCATGAGGGCCATCGGGGACTTGCCGTTGACCTCCTTCTCGGGGGTGACGACCGTCACGTCACAGGCGTACTTGCCCATGGTGGAGGCGAACAGGCCAGCCGGACGCATGTGCAGACCCTGAGGATTAACGAGGGTAGCCTTCTCAGAAACCATAATTGACTCCTTTTTTGTGTTTAACCCCTGTCATGCATGCGACAGGAGTCAGATTCACGACGTTGTTTATATTAACTCACATCAAACGGTTTTTCATTGTGTTTCAGACGAATTATTGGACAGATGTGTTTGTCGTCCGCTTGCTCGCCGGGCGGGGCGATTGAGTTTGCTGCTCTACAGTCCTGCGCAAGACGGAAAGCACATTAAGTGCTTTCCTTTGCGTGCGGAACTCGCGACAAACTTAATCGCCCCGCCCGGCGAGCAAGCTGCGGAAACTCGGTCGATCCAGAGCAATGTCGGCTGAAAGGAATTCTGGCTGATGGGATCAACCGGTGTGTTCTCTATTTTCGAAAAAGGCGGAGGCCCTGGAGAGGGTCTCCGCCTTTATTACAGGGGGCGATGTAATTCGCGAACTGTGGGATTAGACCAGGCGGGCGTTGATCGTCTTTGCGATCTCGGCGGCGTCGGTGGAACCCTTGACGGTGGCACGGAAGTCCTCGTCCATGAGCGCCTCGGCGACCTTGGACAGGATCTTGAGGTGCGTGGTGCCAGCCTGGGCACCCGGGATGAGCAGAGCGATGGCCACGTTGACGGGAGCGCCGTCCATGGTGTCCCAACCGGTCACGCCAGACTCGTCCTTGACGACGATGACGGCAGCCTCGGTAATGGCGTCGGACTTGGCATGCGGGATGGCGAAGCCCTCCATCATGCCCGTGGTGCCCTCGGCCTCGCGAGCCAGGAAGGCGTTCATCACGGCGTCGGCGTCACTGGCGATACCGGCCTTGACAGCTTGGTTGGAAACGAAGCTCAGAGCCTCGTCACGAGAAGTGAAGTCCTCGGCGACAAAAACGTTCTCGACCTTCACGAAGTCGGCAGCCTCGGCCTTGGGGGCCTCGACAGCAGCGGGCTTGGGAGCCTCGACCGACTTAGAGGGAGCAGCAGGAGCGGCCTTCTGATTCTTCTCGAAGTCGTGCTTCTTGAAGGCCACGAACAGGATGCCACCGACCACGGCGCCGATGAGGATCGCGAGGACCCACAGCGGACCGTTCTCGACAACGGGCAGGACCAGGAAGCCACCGTGAGGCGCCGGATCGTGAACGTTGAACATAATGGTCAGGATCGAAGCGATAGAGGAACCGAGCATCATGATGGGCATGACGGGCCAGATGTTCTTGGTCATGAACGGAATGGCGCCCTCGGTGATGTGGGTGCAACCAAGGATGAGGTTGACGATACCGGCGTCATGATCCTCCTGGCTGAAGTACTTCTTGCCGACAACGACGGCGAAGGTGGTGATCAGCGGCGGAACGATGCAAGCGGCGGAGACGGCAGCCATGAAGTTGGTACCGAAGTTGTAGGTGTCGGTGCCGACACCGGCGGCCAGGGCCTCGGTGAGCATAGCAGTACCGGTGACATAAGCAGCCTTGTTGACCGGGCCGCCCATATCAAAGGCGCACATGCAGCCGATAGCAAGACCCAGAACAACGGCGCCAGAGGCGGACAGACCCTTGAGGAAGTCCATCATGGCGGTGTTGATGGCAGCCATGGGGCCGGAAATGCCGAGCATGACCAGGCCGACGATAGCCGTCGAGAACAGCGGGTACAAAAAGATAGCCTTGAGGCCGTCCAGGTTCTTGGGCAGCTTGGCAAAAACCTTCTCGAGCAGCAGGATGACATAGCCAGCGAGGAAGCCGCCGACAATGCCGCCCAGGAAGCCGAAGCCCACACCGGTGCCGCCAGCATCGATCATGTGGGTATCGGCGTTAACGGGCAGGCCCTGGATGGCGATCATACCGGCAACAAAGCCGGGGACGAGTGCCGGGCGCTTGCCGATGGACTCGGCGATGTAGGCGGAAAGCACGGGAACCATGAGGTTCATGGCAATGCCGCCGATGATCTTGAGCATAGCGGCGAAGCTGTTGTAGTCGGCAGCCGTCGAATCGAAGGACGTGATGCCCCACAGGAACGAAACGGCGGTCAGGACACCACCGGCGACGACGAAGACCAGCATATGGCTGACGCCGTTCATAAGGTGCTTGTAGATGACGTGGCCGATGGACTCCTTCTCCTCGACCTCGTCCTCGACATCGGCAGCGGCTGCAACCGTGCTGTCGCCCTTGGCGGCAAGTGCGCGATCAATCAGCTTACCGGCGGCCTCAACGGACAGGGCCTTGGATACACCAACGGAAACCATGGGCTTGCCGGCAAAACGCTCGGCCTGGACATCCTTGTCAGCTGCGACGACGACGGCCTTGGCACCGGCGATCTCGCTCTTGCTGAGCTCGTTCTCGACACCGACCTGGCCATGAGTCTCGACCTTAATGGTCAGACCTCGCTCGGCAGCTGCCTTCTCCAGCGCCTCCTTCGCCATGAAGGTGTGCGCAATGCCGGTCGGGCAACCGGTCGCGGCAATGATGTCAAACTTAGCCATGTGTCCCTCCTTTTTAAGTTTTGCGCCCGCAGGCGCTCCCCTACACGCGCGTCCTTGCGCGCTTTTCCACAACTGAAAGATACCAACCTACCGTCCGCGTGAGAAGAGACAAGGCGCAATTCTCCGGTGAAAGGTTCTTTCATAACCGTAAACGGTAAGTGAAAGTTTACCATCAACACTTGAAACGGCAAGGTGTATCTTGTAATTGACAATCCCCCTATACTATGACATTACAAAACGAGTCCGATTTTCATGCCAACCAGGAGCCATCCATGACCGATAGTAGCAAGAGCGCGCTTTCCCTCATTAGTACCCATCAGGGATATAGCGAGTCCGAGCAGCGCATTGTCGACTATATATTGGAGCACCAGTCCGAGGCGCCACGCCTCACGGCGGCTCAGCTCTCGCGCGCCGCCGCCACGTCCGAGGCGACCGTTTCGCGCTTCTGCCGCAAGCTGGGCTTTGGCAGCTTCCGCAGCTTTCAGTTTTCGTTGGCAAGGGATTTGGAAAGCCAGCGCAACGAGGGCCTGACTGACGAGGTCTCGCTCGACAATATGGAGCAGAGCCTCAAGAACATTCTGGCTGCCAAGGTGAGCGAGCTTAATGCGACCATCGACGGGATCGACCACGATACGCTGGCGGCTGTTGTGCATGCCCTTAAGCATGCAGGGGTTATTGAGTTTGCGGCTGTGGGCAATACGAACGCGGTCGCGCTCGATGCGACGTTTAAGTTTTCGCAGCTGGGCCTGCGCTGCATGGCGAGCACCATTAGCGAGACATCAATCGGCTTTGCGCTCACGTTGCGCCCGGGTGACGTCATCGTGCTCATCTCAAACTCTGGCAAATCGCGCCGACTGAATCGCATGGCAAAAGCGGCTCGCGACTGCGGCGCAACCATAGTCGTCATCAGCAGCGACAGCAAATCCCCGCTCGCGCGCCTGGCAGACTACACCTTTAATACCGTCAACCACGAAGCGCTGCTGACGACGGGCGACTTTGCGTTCTCTAAAATCAGCGCAACGATGATCATCGAGGTTATCTACAACTTCCTGCTGCCCGAAATCGAGGACGCGCGCGAGCATATCAGCTACTACGAGGAGCTCATCCAGCCGGACAAGGTCATTGAGTAAAACGCGTTGTGGGACAAAAATTACAGTCTATTTTGTCCCACCAACACCGCTGATACGACCTAACCTCGAGCTTCTTCGAGCATCTGCTTTGCGTGAGCCAAGCTTGCCTCGGACTGATCGCCGCTGAGCATGCGAGCGATCTCGGCGGTACGCGCTTCGCCGGTTACCTCGTCCAAATGCGTCTGGGGAACATCGCCCGGTTCCTTGCTGACAACATAATGCTTGTCGGCCATGACGGCAACCTGTGCCAAGTGGGTTACGACAATCACCTGATGTGTGGCGGCGAGATCTGCCAGCACGCCTGCAAGCGCACGCGCCGTGGAGCCACCAACACCAGCATCAACCTCGTCAAACACCAGCGTATCGACACCGTCTGCGTTACCGAGGACAACCTTGCTTGCCAGCATGACGCGGCTTAGCTCGCCGCCCGACGCAATTCGGCGCAGGGGACGCGGCGTCAAACCGGCACCGCTGCGGTATAGCAGCTCGTAGCTCGAAGGACCAACGGGCGTCCACTCAGCACGGGGAAGATCACGTGACTCCCAGACGAGCTCGGCACTACCCATCTCCAAACGCGCCATCTGGCGGCCAACCTCGTGGCAGAAGCGCGGGGCCGCCGTATTGCGAGCGCGCTTAAGTGCCTTGGCAGCGGCAAACAACTCGCGCTCGGCGATCCCGAGCGCCTCACGCGCCTGTTTGATCTGTTCATCGCCATCATCGACCAGGGACAGCAGCTCTTGCGAGCGATCGCGCATGGCAAACACATCGTCCATGGTGGGACCCCACTGACGCAACAGGCCCTTGAGGTCGGAATACCGCTCACGCATGCGAGCGAGCTCGCGCGGGTCGAAGGCGATGCCATCGCGATAGGCACGAAGCTCGTTCGCGCAATCCTCAAGGGAGATACAGGCATCCGAAAGCGCATCGGCAATGTCGTCCAGTTTGCGATCGACGGCAGCCATACGGGAAAGCTCTGCCACGGCACTGTTCACGGCATCGAGCGCTCCCCCTTCGGCGGCAAGCGATGCATGGGCATCGTTAGCTGTGGCAACCAGTACCTCGGCATGTTCGGAGCGCGGTAGCAGTTCCTCGAGCTCCTCATACTCGCCCGGCTTGGGGTCGACCTCGCCGATGCGCTCGAGGGCAAAGCGCGCCTCCTCGACGCGGCTCCCCTGCGCACGCGAGGCCTCTTCGACACGTCGAACTTCCTTGGCGGCAGCGCGCGATGCCTTAAAGCAGGTGCGGTACGCATCCAGCGCCTCGAGCGCAGAGCGCCCCGCCCAGGCATCGACCATCGCAACGTGATGCGCCGGATCGAGCAAGCGCTGATGCTCATGCTGCCCGCACAAATCCATCATCACGCCAACGCGCTCCGAAAGCTCGCGCACGCTGGCGATGCGGCCGTCAATTTTTACGCGACTGCGGCCCTCGGCGGAAAGGCTGCGCTGCACGGTGAAGCCTTCCGTGTCGTGCGGCCCGTCGAACAAGCGCGCCTCGACGCTCGCCAGCGCCTCGCCCTCGCGCACCATCGACGAATCCGCGCGCTCGCCCAAAATGAGCTTGAGCGCCGAGAGCAGCGCGGTCTTGCCGGCGCCGGTCTCGCCGGTCAGGACAGTCAGGCCGGCACTCGGCACCAACGTCGCCTCGCGAATGAGTGCAATGTTAGAAACCTGCAGCTCATCGATCATGACGGACTCCGTAGAATACGCGGCTCACCGAGTTATAAAAGCTCTCGGGGCCGTAATCGAGCAGCAGCACATCTCCGGGCCCACGGCGCGCCGCCACGCTCTCGACGGTGCCATCGCAGGTAATAAACTGTCCATCGATAGCGATCGCCGGAACGCTCGGGCGGTCATCAGACATAAAGATTTCGACGACATCACTCGGCGAAGTCAAAAAGGCACGAGCCTGAATGGTGTGCGGGGCAATGGGTACGCAGACCATGCCCGTATAGTCGGGGCTCACGATGGGGCCACCGGCACTCAGCGCGTACCCCGTAGAACCAGTCGCCGTGGACACGACCACGCCATCACCACGCAAGCGATCGATATGGTGGCCGGAAACCGTGATGTCAAACTCGACCATATCGGAAAGGGGGCCGCGGGTAAGCGCCATGTCGTTGAGGGCGAACGTGCGCACGACATCCTTCGTGCCATCGTCGCGCACGGACACGATATCCGCGGCGATCGTGGCGCGACGGCTCACGTGCAGCTCGCCGGACAGGGCATCGCTCACGACCTGCAGGATGTCGCGCTCCTCCGGACTCGCAGCAGTTAAAAAGCCCAGGTGACCATAGGAAAGACCGAGGATAGGAATCTCGCGATAGTTGAGGATACGAGCCGCGCGCAGCAGCGTGCCGTCGCCGCCGAGCGTAATGACCAGGTCGGCATCGTCAACATCGGGCGCGCTCTGGATCTTGGAGCGCTGATCGGCAGCCCATGCCACCTCGTAGCCCTGGCGCGAAAGCCAAAGCTCGAGCATCAGGCCACTCTCGACCGCCTCTTGCTTGTAGTAATTGGGAACCAGAAAGACCTTCATAGCGTTGCAGCTTTCTCGCTCAAAACCGATACCTGGGATTGCAGCTCATCGTCGGTGCGTTCACCGGGGGCAAACCTCGTGCCGTACAGGAAAAACTCAACGTTGCCCTTGGCACCATGAATGGGTGACACGCACACATCGACCGGGAACAGGCCCTTGGCGGCAAAAAGCTCAATCGCCGCTACAAGCGTATCGCGGCGAACAGCGGGATCGGTCACAATGCCGCCCTCACCCACCAGCGCCGCCGGAGCCTCAAACTGCGGCTTTACGAGCGTGCAGAATGCGCCCATAGGTGCCAAGCACGCCAGCACCGCATCGATAATGTTCGCAATACTGGTAAACGAGACATCACACACAGCCAGGTCGATGGCGCCCGCATAGCCAAGCTCGGGCAGCTGCGTCACGTTTGTGCGCTCATGCAGTGTCACGCGATCGTCCTGACGCAACGACCAATCGAACTGGGCGCGACCCACGTCCACCGAGACAACGGTCGCAGCTCCGCGCTTGAGCAGGCAATCGGTAAAGCCGCCGGTAGAGCAGCCAACATCCAGACAGGCAAGGCCCGTCGGATTGATGCCAAACGCATCAAGCGCGCCTTCGAGCTTAAGACCGCCGCGGCCGACATAGGGAATGCGCCCCTTCACGTGCAGCGGCAGACCCGGGGTCACCTTAAGGCCCGGCGAAGTCAAGCGCTCGCCGCCACTCGAGACCAAGCCGGCCATAAGAGTGCGAAGGGCATCCGCGCGATCGGCGCAGATGCCCTGTGAAATCAGTTCGTCATCAAGACGCACGCGTTTCATGAATGCCATCAACCATTCGTATCCGGAGATGCGGCTAGCTATCTTGGGATTCGTTTGCCGCATCCTCATCGTATTCCTGTTCGAGCTTATCGGCCTCACGCGGCGTCAGCTCAAACTTGTCGACCATATCGACCGCGCGGGAGCCCAGCTCAATAGCCTCGTCAAACAGATCGAGTGAACGCTCCAAGGACGTATCCTTGGAGCGAACGGTAGCGATGATCTGGTCTAGACGGTCCGAGATCTCGTCAAAGTTGCGGACAGAACCCTCTGGCATGACTACTCCTCGACGGAGTCGGCCTCGACGGCCTCAGCAGCGTCCGCATCCTCGGCAAATACGCCGGCGGCAGCCTGAGCGGCAGCGACCTTGGCGGCCGCCTCGGCAGCCTGTGCCTCCTCGCGAGCGCGATCCTCGGCCAGCAGCTCTTGGTACAGGTCCTCGCCCGGCAGCTCCTCGCTGCGTGCGATCTTGCCCAGCACGCCGTTGACAAACGACGCGGACTGGTCTGTGCCATAGGCCTTGGCAAGCTCGACGGCCTCGTTGATCACAATGGCGTCCGAGACCTCCTCGTCGGTGAGGAAACGCATCTCATAGACAGCGATACGCAGCAGATTGCGGTCGGCGCCGGGCATGCGCATAAGATCCCAGTTCTTGGCAACGGAGCGCAGAGCGCAGTCTATGCGATCAATATGCTCGTAGGCACCGCGGCAAAGCTCCAGCGCATAGGGGTCGAGGGGACCCTTCGAGATCAGGAAATCGCCCTCGAGGACGCGCTCGAGCGGGCTGTCCGTGGCCTCGGCCTGGAACAGCAGCTGCAGCGCCTGACTGCGGGCAAGCGTGCGCCCGCGATAAACCTTAAGGCTCAAAGGTTACTCCTTGGGGAAAACGAGGCCGTCGATGCAAACGTCAACGCGCTCGACCTCAACGCCCACCTGGGCATCGATGGCGGCGACCACGGCGGCGCGAACGGCCTCGGCGAGTTTCTTGAACGGATAGCCAAAGAACACCACGACACGCACGGTGAGTGCGAGCTTGTCACCGACGACCTCGGCCTCGACCGCCGGTTCGGAAGCCGGGGCCTTGGACGAGAGCATCATGGAGACAAGGTTGGTGGCAAGGTCCTTGACGCCAACGGAGGCGATACCCTCGACATCGGACACGGCGCGCGAGACGATGGCGGTCAGAACATCGGGCGAAATGCCGATGCCGTCAATCTTGATTTCCTGGGGCATGAGTTCTCCTAGAAGAGTTGGTTGCTAGACGCGGGAGACGAACTTGCCGTCGCGGGTGTCAACCTTGATGACCTCGCCCTCGTTAAGGTACATGGGGACCTGGATGACAGCGCCGGTGTCGATCGTGGCCGGCTTGGTGGAACCCTGGACGGTGTCGCCCTTAAAGCCCGGGTCGGTCTGGACAATGGTGGTCTCGATGAACATCGGCGGGGTCACGCCCATGAGCTCATCGTCGGCGAAGAGCAGCTGGCAGACGTCGTTCTCGCGCAGCCACTTGGAGTTCTCGCCCACCATGTCCTCGGGAACGGGAACCTGCTCATAGGACTCGTTGTCCATGAAGATGTAGTCGGCGCCATCGTTGTAGAGGTACTGGAACTCACGGGTGGTGAGCATGACGCTCTCGAACTTGGTGCCGGCGTTGCAGGTGTTCTCGACGACGCGGCCGCTCTTGATGTCGCGGGTCTTGTAGCGCACAAACGCGCCACCCTTGCCCGGCTTGACATGCTGGAACTCGACGATGGTGTAGACCTTGTCCTTAATGCGGAGACCGAGGCCGTTCTTGAAGTCGGCGGTAGAAATGGTAGGCATAGCGACCTTTCTTGTTGTAGGCAGAACGCACAAGCGTCCAAATTACATACGACCGAAATTATACACTTGCAGACGGCGCCTGCAGCGAGCGCATAAAAAGAGAACGCGGGGCGCCCGAATCTATCCGAACGTCCCGCCCCACAAAAGTAGATTTTAAGGCATGTCCCAAAAATCTACCGAGGTGTTTTAGCAATCGATGACGCGGAGGTCATGCGGGGTCTTGGTGAAGGGCTCGTAGCCGTTCTCGGTGACCACGCCGTAGTCCTCCAGGCGCACGCCGCCCACGCCGGGCAGGTAGACGCCGGGCTCCATGGTGACAACCGAGCCAACCTCGATGATATTCTTGCTGCGGTTGAAATTGGGCAGCTCGTGGATGTCGATACCGACGCCGTGGCCCAGGCCATGGTTATAGTAATCGCCATAGCCGGCATCGCCGATGATCTTCTTGGAGAGCCTGAAGATGTCGTTGCCCTCGACGCCCGGATGGATGGCGGCGACGCACTCCTCGTGCGTACGGCGCACGAGCGCGTACAGGTCGAGCTGCTCCTGGGTAGGCTCGCCCATCACGACGGTACGCGTCATATCGGAGCGGTAGTCGCAATAGCCCGCGCCGTAATCCATGAGGACGAAGTCGCCCTTCTCGATCACGCGGTCACTCGGGACGGCGTGCGGGTTCGCAGTGTTGGGACCGCTCGCGACGATGGAGCCAAAGGCCAAGCTGTCGGCGCCGTTGGCGAACATAAAGTTCTCAAGCTCGTTGCGAACCTGCTTCTCGGTCATACCAGGCTTAATAAAGCCGAGCATATGCTGGAAGGCGGCGTCGGTGATCGACTGTGCGTGGCGCATGAGCTCGATCTCCTCGGCATCCTTGACGGCGCGCATCTTACGGATGTCGTCGTGCATCAGCGGCAGCATGCAAGCGACGGAGCGGTCCTCCAGGCCGCGCTGAATGCCCTGGTAGAAGTTAATCTGCATATCGTCCTCGACAGCGCAGACGCGGCACTTGTTGGCCGCGATCTTGCCGGCGACCCAACCGGGGATGGTGCCCTCGTCCATGTCGTAGACCCAGGGACTGCCGGCGGGCGTGTTCTCCTCAAAGCTGTTGAGATAGCGCGAATCGGTATGGAACAGGCACTGGTCAGCCGTAATAAACGCCGCGTGCGGAAACTCGAAGGTGTAATCGAAGACGCCCTTCACGCCCGTAAGCCAACGAAGATTTGCCTCGTCGCGCACCACGATGGCGTCGTAGCCACGCTCGACCATCAGGGCACGGACACGCTCGATACGACCGGCAGGACCGGCAGCAAACTCAGACATGCAGATTCCTTTCTTGTTGTCGTCACATAAAGACGGGACGGGCTCAATCAGCGTACGAAAACGCAAGCGATTCGTAACCGATTGAAAACCCGTCCCTCAACATGATACGAAAGACGATGGATGTCAATAAATCTTAGAGAAGTTCCTTACGAGAAGCCAGATACGCCTGGGCATGGCGCTCGAGAACCTCGTCCTCCACGCTGGTCAAACGAATAGCGCCAAGCGCCGCGGGCAACGGCAGCATGCTACGGTTCGAGCGCGCGAACTGCTGCCTGCGGAACTCCTCGATATATGCGGCGGGCTCCAGATCGAAGGCAAGCTCCTCGATACCAAAGTCCTCCAGGCAGTCATCGACCTCAAAGACGTAATCGATATCGAAGTCGCAGGCATCATGTGCTAGGCGTGCCTCAAAGCGCATGCCCTCGGACAACAGCTGGTAGGCAGGGACCTGCGAAGCGGCATCGCCCAAGCAGGCGCGCAGGATGCGTTCCCCCATCTTGCCAAAATCGAGCGCATGGCGAGCGCTCGGGTTCGTGGCCGTCAGCACGTCCTTGCGGGCAGTCTGAGACCATTGGACGGCATTGACGAGCGCGACCTCCTCACCAGCAAGAATCTCGGGAACAGTCTCAATAAACTGATTCCAGCGCGACTTGCTGCTCGAAAGCATGGTGCCAACAAGTACCGCATAGCCGAGCTTGAGGTCCTCGGGGTCCGCTTCGCGAACAAGGTCGAGGTCACACACGACCAAGCCCGGTTCGGGACGGAACGCGATAGCGGGAAGCGCATTGGCCGACGAGGCGACGAGCGGCTTCATGGTCGTCGCGACCGTGAGCATGGCGTCGAAGGTCGTCGGCAGCAGCGCGCACTCAGTTCGGCCGCACCACTGGTTGGCGCACCAGCTAACAACCGAGCAGGTTGCGGCATCGCCAACGGCGACAACCAGATCGTCGCAGGTAACGCCGTTGGCAGACAGGGCGCCAAAGATAGCATCGGCATCGGCCAGCGTAGCACCGACAGGCGAAACCTCGAGGACGAGCAGCGACACGGCAAAGCCAGCATCGACCAGCGCATGCTCAACGACCTCGCCAAAACGCTCTGACGTGGCGGTGTTCCAAACGACCATCGCACGCTTAGGCTTGCCCACGGCCGAAGCAAACATACGCGACAGCTCATCGAACGCGCCCAATCCGACACGGACATCGACGCTGCGGTTTTGGAAATTGATCAGTTGACGGCGAATCATAGCAGTCCACGCTCCAAAAGCATCTCGGCACAAAGGTAGGAAACGTCCTCGAAGGACTTGTTGCGAATATCAAGGGTAAGGTCGGCGGCCTGGCGATACAGCGGACGGCGATGCTCAAACAGGCGCGCGGCATGCTCGGGCGAGCGGAAATCGGGGCGCGTGTCGCACCGACGAATCTGGCGCAACGAGTCCTCGAAGTCGCCCTCGAGGTACACGCACGTACCCATTTCGTGCATCAGTTTAATGTTCACTGGCGTCTCGACGATGCCACCCCCGCACGATACCAGCAGGCTGCGCTCGCTTTGAAGCGAACGGAGTGCCGAGGTCTCGAGCTCGCGAAAACGATCCTCGCCCTCGGTCTCAAAAATCTCGGTAACCGACTTGCCGCATCGACGCACGACCAGACGGTCGGTATCGATAAAACGCCGCTTGAACATGGTGCCGACGTTGCGCGCGAGCGTCGATTTGCCCGCGCCCAAAAAGCCGATAAAGAAAATATGGTCGCAGCCGTGTTTGATGTGCTGGGACATAGCGAGACCTATTCCTCGCAGGGAAGGTCGCGCAGGGCCCGGCGCTCAAAGATACGGAAGATCTGCGTGTACCACAGGTCCTGGGTTGCTTGCGGCTTGACCAGGATGGTATCGACGCCGGCAAAGTTGCCGCTCCACACGTCCGTGTAGAGCTGATCACCGATCAGCACCGCCTCATCGGCCGTGGCGCCGAGGCGCTTAAGACCCGCCTTGAGGGCAAACGGAGCCGGCTTCATAGCGTGGCTGATGGCCTCGAGCCCCAACTCGCGTGCAGAGCTCATGACCTGGTCGCGATGCCAGTTGTTGGACACCATGCACAGCTTAAAGCCTTTGGCACGGGCGGCATCGAGCCAAGCGGAAACCGCGGCGGGAACCTGCTCGGTATCGCGCGGCACCAGGGTGTTATCGCGATCGAGCAGAATGGCGCGTTTGCCGTCGGCCCACAGGGTATCAAGGTCGATGCGATCGACCGAGGCAACGTATCGTTTGGGGCTAAAA
The DNA here is from genome assembly GCF_003438275.1 of Collinsella sp. OM07-12. Lineage (NCBI taxonomy): Bacteria > Bacillati > Actinomycetota > Coriobacteriia > Coriobacteriales > Coriobacteriaceae > Collinsella > Collinsella sp. OM07-12. The sequence continues at coordinate 74,276 of NZ_QSTQ01000002.1, read as the reverse complement.
ATCCTCATGCTAATTCCAAGACTGTTGATGTTCTTCGTAGGTTTGCGAGAAATACTCCTCGTCCTGTGTAATGTAGAAATACAGGTCATCGGAGTCGGTCGGCTCAAGGGTGGCCTTGAGCGCCTCGAGCGACGGAGAACAGATGGGCGTGGGCGGCAGGCCCTCGTGCTTATAGGTGTTATACGGGCTATCGCTCTGCAGGTCGTCGGCGGTAACCTCGCCGCCGGTAACATACATCATGGTCGCATCGCTGTTGAGATAACGCAGACCGTCAAGCTTACCGGCAAGGCGGTTGTAGAAGACCGAGGCCACGTGCGACCGTTGATCGGCGTTGAGACCCTCGCGCTCAACGATAGAGGCAAGGTTAACGATGTCGTAATCGGACATCTCCACACCGTAGCGCTCCTTGATCTTGGCCTCGCAGCTGGCAAAGTCAAGCGACTTGTACTCGGTCTTAAACTGATCGAGCATGGCGCGAATCACTTCATCGGCCGTCGGCGAATCGCCCAGCGAATAGGTCTTGGGGAACAAGAAGCCCTCGAGCGAATCGTTTGCAGCACCCCTAAGGAAGCTATAATCGTCCACGTAGTTGGAGGCCTTGGCCTGGTTGAGGAAGTCTTCCTTAGAGATGCTGTCGTAGGCCTGGGCCACACGGTCGGCGACTTGATCGACCGTCAAGCCCTCGGGAATCGTCAGCGCATTGGAGCCCGCGTTGGGGCCTTCCATGAGTTGCTGCACCACCTTAGTCGTATCCATGAGCGTGGTGAACGAATAAGTACCGGGCTTAAGCGACATATCGGCGTTGAGCTTTTTTACCGCCGCATAGTAATCCTTGGGATTTTCGACGATATGGTTCTCGGAGAGAATCGAGGCGATCGTATCGCCCGAAGCACCGTCGGGAATGGTCACCGTAACCTGCTGACCAGCCGTGACCTTCGAATCCTCGCCGGAAAAGAAGCCCTTGACGACTGGCACGACAAAGAAAACGATCGCGACAAGCGCAAGCACGGCGACGACGCCACCGATAATCATAGGCACCGGGGAGCTTTTCTTTTGGGCACCACGGCGGGCGTGCGTGTTATAGCTCGATCGCGTGGCCGGAGCAACGCCGTGCGAGCCATGAGCGTGATACGAATGCGATTGGGGGGCCTGCGTTCGCTGGATAGGTGCCTGCTGCTTAAAGCGGGTACCGCCTGTAGGCTGGGCTGTACGAGCAGTGGGCTGCTGACCCGTCCGCTGAGCAGGTTGGGCCGAACGAGAGGAGGACTGCACCGGGCGCGCGGCAGGCTGAGCTGCGCGCTGTGTCGGCTGTGCCGGACGCTGGCCAGGTTGGGTAGGGCGCGGCACAGGCTGTCGTGTACGAATCGGCTGGCGCGGATCGGAAGCGCTAGGCATGCGAGACCTCCTCGTTTTTACGATCAAGCCACGTCTGCAAAAACAGGCTAGCGGCAATCATGTCAATCTTGCCCCTCATCTGCTTTTCGTTGAGTCCCTGCTCGCGCAAGATGCGCTTGGCCTCTTGCGAGGACAGGCGCTCGTCCTCAAACTCCAGCGGAAGTTCGAGCTCGTCGGCAATCTTTTGCGCTACGGCGGCGACGCGCTCGGCCTGGGGGCCGGGCTCACCGGCCATGGTCAAGGGACGTCCGCTTACCAGGATATCGGGCTCATAGTCCTCGACCATGTAGCGAAACGTCTTGGACATACCGGTGACCTCAGCAGCCGGAAGCACCTTGACAGGCATTGCCATCTTGCCATCACGGCTTGAGACGGCAATACCGATCCTAGTCTCCCCTATGTCCAGCGCGAGCGCGACCACAGCGACTACTTAGGTTCTTAGGCGCCGAGCGCGGTCTTGGCGGCCGCGATGGCATCGGCGATACCGGCAGCGTTCTTGCCACCGGCCTGGGCCATGTTGGGACGACCGCCACCGCGACCATCGACCAGGCCCGCGATCTGCTTGATCACGTTGCCGGCGTGGAAACCGGCCTTCACAGCGTCATCGGAGCCGGCGGCGAGCAGGGCCGGGGTGCCCTTCTCGGTAACGCTGGCAACTACGCAGGCGACGGGGCCGGCAACCTTCTGGTGCACGGTATCCCAGACGTTGCGCAGGTCTGCGGCCTCGAGACCCTGGAGCTCAGCGACGACGAGCTTGTAGCCATTCAGCTCGACAGCGCCGTCGATGGCGCTGGAAATGGCGTCGGAGGAGCCACCGGTCAGAGCCTTCTTGAGCTTGTTAGAAGTCTCGCGCAGCTCGGCCTGCAGGTTCTCCACGCGGGCGGGAACCTCGTCGACGTGGCACTTGAGCGCAGCGGCGGCAGCGTCGACGAGCGCCAGGCGGTCGGCCATGTAATCGAGAGCGCCCTTGGAGGTCACGGCCTCGATACGGCGGACGTTCGAGCCCGTGGAGGACTCGGAAATGATCTTAAACAGACCGATCTCGGCGGTATTGGCGGCATGCGTACCTCCGCAGAGCTCGCGGGAGAACGGCTGATCCTCGGCGCCCACGGAGACGACGCGGACGACGTCTCCGTACTTCTCGCCAAACAGGGCGACAGCGCCGGCGGCCTTGGCCTCATCGATGCCCATGACGCGGGTCACGACCGGCTTGGAAGCGAAAATCTGCTGGTTGACCAGGTCCTCGACAGCCTTGAGCTGCTCGGAAGACAGAGCCTCGAAGTGCGTGAAGTCAAAGCGCAGGTGCTCGGGCGTCACGAGCGAGCCGGCCTGGGAGACATGCTCGCCCAGGACCAGCTTAAGCGCGGCGTCGAGCAGGTGGGTGGCGGTGTGGTTGCGGCGCAGGAAACCACGGCGCTCGGCGTCGAGCGCGGCGGTCACGGTAGCACCGACGGTCAGCGTACCCTCGGCAACGTGCGCGACGTGGGCATACAGGCCGTTGTGGTTCTTGGTATCGGAAATGGTCAGCGCAACGCCCTCGGCGGAAAGCTCGCCGGCGTCGCCCTGCTGGCCGCCCATCTCGGCGTAGAACGGGGTACGGTCGAGCACAACCTCGACGTCCTCGCCGGCGGCAGCGGACTCGACGGACTCGCCGTTGCGCACGATGGCGACAACCTTGGCGCCCTCAATCACATCGTTGTCGTAACCGTCGAACTCGGTCGCGGCAACCTTGTCGGAAAGCTCGACCCACACGTCGTTGAAGCTGCCCCAGGCGTCGCCCTTGGCATTGGCGCGAGCGCGGGCCTTCTGGTCCTCCATGCAGGCGGCGAAACCGTCCATGTCGACGTCATGGCCAGCAGCGCCGGCGATCTCGACGGTCAGGTCGATGGGGAAACCAAAGGTGTCGTGCAGCTTAAAGGCAACGTCGCCCGGAAGGACGGCGCCGTCGGCGAGCGCTGCCAGGGCCTCGTCAAGATAAACGCGGCCGTTGTCGAGCGTCGTGGAGAAGCGCTCCTCCTCGGAGGCAACGATACCCTTGACGAGCGCGACGTTCTTGAGCAGCTCAGGATAGGCCTCGCCCATCTGAGCGTTGACCTCGTCGATGAACTTGGTCAGGAAGGCGCCCTCGATGCCCAGCAGGCGGCCGTGGAACACGGCACGGCGGAGCAGTCGGCGCAGGACGTACTCGCGGCCCTCGTTACCGGGCAGGATGCCGTCCGAGATCATAAAGTCGACGGCACGGGAGTGGTCGGCAATGATGCGCAGGGAGCGGCTGGCGCCGGAGTAATCGTCGGCGTCATAGGTCTTGCCGCTGATCTCCTCACCGAGCTTGATGAGGTGCTGCATCAGATCGCCATCGTAGTTAGCGGTCTTGTGCTGCATGATGGCGGCCATGCGCTCCAGGCCCATGCCCGTATCGAGGTTGCGGTGCGGCAGCTCCGGCATGGAGCCGTCCTCCTGCCGGTCGTACTGGGTAAACACGAGGTTCCAGAACTCAAGGAAGCGGTCGCAGTCGCAGCCGGGCTTGCAGTCGGGGCTGCCGCAACCGACCTCCTCGCCCATGTCAAAGTAGATCTCGGAGCACGGACCGCAGGGGCCGGTGGGGCCAGCGGCCCAGAAGTTGTCGTCCTCGCCCAGGCGGGAGATGTGATCCTCGGCAACGCCCAGAGAGCGCCACACATCGTGGGTCTCGTCGTCTTCGGTAAAGACGGTGAAGTACAGGCGGTCGAGCGGCAGCTTGAACTCCTTGGTGATGAGCTCAAAAGCCCAAGCGCAGGCCTGCTGCTTGGAGATGCCGCCAAAGGAGAAGTCGCCGAGCATCTCAAAGAAGGACAGGTGACGGCCGTCCTCACCGATGCAGTCGATGTCGTTGGTGCGGACACACTTCTGGCAGGAGATCGCGCCGATCTCCTTCATGGTCTTCTTGCCCTGGTAGTACTCCTTAAACTGGTTCATGCCGGCGTTGGCAAGCAGCAGCGAAGGATCGTCGGGGACGAGGGACGAAGAAGGATAGAGCTTAAGACCGCGCTCCTCAAAGAAGTTGAGGAACTTGGAGCGAATCTCGGCCGTAGTCATTGACGGGTAGTCAGCACTCATAGAGGGAATCTCCTCGGTTTCACATCGAAACAGTTCAAACGTAACGATATTACCATCCCACCACGCAAGTGCAAAAAGAGGGCCGGCACAATGCCGGCCCTTCAGCGAAATTGCATGTTAGCGCGTATGAATGTTGAATCGAATTACCCCGCTAGTTGTCGTCATCGTCCATGGAGCCGTCGATGCCGGTTTTGGTGTCGTCATCCGTGTTGGAATCGTCATCCTTGGCGAAGGGGTTCTTGAAGAAACCGGTCGCGTCGGGCTGCAGGCCTGAGAGCTTAATCCAGGGATTATCGAGCTCGGGCTTGGGCATTGCCTGGGCCTCGGGCGCGGTCTCGTTGCCGATGAGTTCGGACTCGTAGATGAACGTATCGTCGCCAAGCGCGTCGTAGGCGGCGACCGGGTTGCCATCGGCATCGCGGTACGGCGTGCCCTTAAACACGGCGCCGTCATAGGCCACGAGCTGGCGGCCGGTCTCATTCTCGAAGTAGTACACGAAGATACCCTTGAGGGCCGCGCACAGCGGAATAGCGATAACCATGCCGATGGGACCCATGAGTGCCGAACCGATAACGAGGGCCGTAAGGCTCATGACGGGATGAACCTGCACCGAGCTCTGCATGACCTTAGGCGAAATCACGTTATCGGTGACGTTTTGTGCGACCATCGTCACGATGAGCGTCCATAACGCCAACATGGGGCTGAACATAAAGCCGAGTACCGTAGCGATTGCTGCGCTCACCCAGGGACCGACGACCGGAACCAAATGCATGATGCCGGTAAAGATAGCCATGAGCGCCGCATACGGATGGCCGATGATCATAAAACCGATAAAGGCAAGGAAGCCACCGCAGATGGACGTCACGACCATGCCGCGCATATAGCCGCCGACCGAGCGTGAAAGGATGGCAACCATAAAGCGGTACGAGGTCTCTTTTTCCTGTCCGATGATGGTGCAGACCTCGTGGTGCATGCGGGGATAATCGCAGGCAAGCCAGTAGGCAAGCACCAGACCCAGGAAGATGACGAACAGCTGCGAGGCCGTGTTGGTAATGAGCGGAAACACACCGCGGCCGAGCTCGGCAGCGATTTGCGAGACGTACTTGGACGCTACGGTAACCAGCGAAGAAAGATTGTCGTCCAGATACTCCTTGAGCGGAGTGTTGTTGAGCGTCTTGGCGTGCGAGAGCATCTCGTTGAGATCGCCACCCGCAACACGAAGCTGCTCGGGCAGGCGGCTCAGGACTTCCATGATTTGACCGAGCAAAATAGGCGAGAGGATGCAGACGACGCCGACGAGCACGGCAACAACCACAATGAGCGCGATGAGCGAACCGAGGCCACGTCCGACGCCGTGATGCTCGAGCCAGTTGGTGATCGGGGACATCACAAAAGCAATAATGGAGCCGACGGCGAGAAACTCGATAACCGGTGCCAGGATGCCCATAAGGTTAAAGATGACAGCAGCAATAACAATGCAGCCGACAACAGCCCAAATGCGCAGCGTCAGAATGCGGGTGCCGCGCAGCGCGCGATCGGTTTGCTGGGGGCGCTCACTCATGAACGAATCATCACTCCGTCGGGGTCGATCTTGTCCTGAATCTTCTTAAGCGTGCGGCGCAGCAGGCGCGAAACCTGCACCTGAGAAATACCCAGCTTCTTGGCAATCTCGATCTGGGTCATGCCCTTCACGAAGCGCAGCTCGATCACCTCGCGCTCGCGCGGCGAGAAATCGCGAATGGCCTCCTCAATCACCAAGCGGTCATCGGTAAAGTCGAGTTCATTGTCCTCGTCGGCATAACGGTCGAGAATCGAAGGCGAATCGTCGGAATCAGATATACCGGGAGCCTCGATAGGCACCGAGGTATAGGCCGAAGACGATTCCATAGCCTCGAGGACCTCGTCGACAGTCACATCTAGATACTCAGCGATCTCCTCAACCTTGGGCGAACGCTGCAGCTCGTTGGTAAGTTTGTCAGTAGCCTGGTTGACCTTGGCCGAGAGCTCCTGCAGACGACGCGGCACGCGTACGCTCCAGCCCTTGTCGCGGAAATGGCGTTTGATCTCACCCAGGATAGTGGGTGTCGCAAACGTCGTGAACTCAAGTCCGCGTTCAGGGTCAAAGCGGTCGATAGCCTTGAGCAAGCCCAGATAGCCGACCTGCAAAAGGTCATCGAGTGGCTCGCCGCGATTCTTAAATTTGTTGGCAAGAAACCTTACCAGGTTCATATGGGACATGACAAGCTGCTCGCGGGCGTCCGGATCACCGGTCTCCTTGTAGCGGCGAAACAGCTCGCGGGTTTTCTCCTTATCCCAAGCGGTCTTGCCGCTCCGGGAACGTTCGGTCATATTAGATATCCGCCTTGAGGTCGAGGGAAAGCGTCAGGGGCGCCGCGGTCTTTTCGTAGGAGTCGCACACGCTTGCAAGGATGAGCTCGGCATACACCGCAGCCTGGTCGTCTTCATCGACAGTCGCCTGATCGCCAAAGGTAAAGGTCATGCCCACGTGCGATTCGTCGACATCGAATTTGATCGAGATATCGTCGGAATCAACAGCCGTGCAGCCAAAGATGAAGGCTTCCTCGGCAGCCATGCGGATGTCCTCGATGCGATCGACAGACATGGAGCACAGGGCACCAACGTTGGCCGCCGTCATGCGCACAAGGCGAGCGAGACGCGGGTCACCAGCAACGGTAAGCGTGATGGGGCAGGTTGCTTCGCTACTCATCTCAGGACTCCTCAGAGGTCTCGGCGGGCGTATAGGTGTAATACTGAGCCGGCCTGGCTACAGACTTGTGAGCCACATCTGCGCCATCGGCGGCCTCGTCCTCGCCAATTAGGACGCGCTCGGTGGGCTGCTCGGCCTCCGCAGCGGCAGCGGCGAGCTTGCGCTCGGCGTCAGCTGCAGGTGCCTTCACCTTATTGAACAGCTTCTGCACGGCACCGGCGGCAGAATCGGTCACGCTCGACACGGCGTTGCTGGCCTCGGCCATACTGCCCGTGACCTCGGAAATGTCGCGAACGACGGCCTCAACCTCAACGAGGTTGGACGTCAGGGCGTCAACGGCGGTCTTGCTCGACTTAAGCAGCGGCTCAATCTGGGCAAGTGCCGGTGTAAGCTCGTCGACAGCGCCATCGAGTTTTGCCACCACCGGCTGCGCCTCGGCGATAGTGTTGTTGAGGTCGGTTACGGTCTTATCGAGCGAGTCGACAACGGTGCGGGTCTTGCGCAGCGTGAGCGCGAGCTCAGCGATAGCCCACACGCCGGCAATGGCAAGCACCAGCAGGGCAATTTGAATGGGACTCATACAAGCCTCCCGGAAAAATCGAAATACAGACGCTGTTCATGGTACCCCAAAGAAGGGGAAAGATACCCAAAGGGAATGTGCGAGGTGCCAATGACCTACTTGGGCGCGTTACCGCTACGGTCACGTTCGCTTTGCTCCACACGCCACTCTTCCCAACCGCGGCCGGCAGGCTGCCAAAAGGCACCATGTTCCAGGCCGTCGGGCAAGTAGCGCTGATCGACCCAGCCTTCGGGATAATCGTGCGGATACTTGTAAACGCCGTACTCATCGCTACCAGGGCGATGGCGATCGCGTAGGTAACTGGGCACCTCGCGAAGACCACTGCTGTGGATATCGGCTAGCGCCGCATCGATCGAGGCCTCGCACGCATTGGACTTAGGCGCCAAGCACACATAGAGCGCAGCTTGTGCCAGGTTAATGCGACATTCAGGATAGCCAATAACTTCAGCAGATTTAAAGGCAGCATGCGCCACCAAAAGTGCCTGCGGATCGGCATTACCAACGTCCTCAGAAGCCTGAATCATAATGCGGCGGGCGATAAACTTAGGATCCTCACCCGCATCGATCATGCGCGCGAGCCAATAAATGGTGGCATCGGGGTCGCTGCCGCGCATGGACTTGATGAACGCACTGATAATGTCATAGTGCATGTCGCCGTTTTTGTCATACGAAAAACCGCGACGCGGATTGGCAATCTTCACGTCATCCACGGTAATGGGATAGCGCTCCCCCGCCGCAGGCGCTGGCGTTCCCTCGGTATCGGGACGCGTGACGGCAATCTCGCTCGCAAGCTCGAGCGTCGTGAGCGCCGAGCGAGCGTCGCCGGCGGCCAGCGTGCAGATGGTCTTAACCGTATCCTCATCGGCCGAGAACTTGCCGTTCAGACCCTGCGGCGCCTCGAGCGCACGCTCGATAAGCGTGGCGATATCCTCGTCTTTGAGGTGCTCAAGCTCCACCACGCGACCACGCGAGAGCAATGCCGAGTTGACCTCAAAGTACGGATTCTCCGTCGTGGCGCCGATCATAATGACGGTACGATTCTCGACTGCATGCAACAGGGCATCCTGCTGCGACTTGGAAAAGCGATGAATCTCGTCGATAAACAGGATGGTGCGACGGTCGTAGGTATTCAGGCGCGTCTTTGCCTCGTCAATCACGCGGCGCAGATCCTTCACAGTACCCGTGACGGCGCTGACCTCGACAAACTCGCTCTTGGTATGGTTGGCGATAATGTGGGCCAGCGTCGTCTTGCCCGTACCGGCCGGCCCGTACAGAATCACACTCGATAGCACGTCGTGCTCAATCGCGGCACGCAGCCATGAGCCCTTACCGACGGCCTTTTGCTGGCCCACGTAATCATCGAGCGAATTGGGGCGCATGCGCACCGCGAGCGGCGCATTTCTAAAGGAACGCTCGCGCGTCGAGGCAGAAAAAAGGTCGTCCATAGCCATCCCGTGCATCAATCAAAATCGTTGTTGACCAACAGTATACCGAAAGGATACGAACTACCGTTCGTTAATATAGGTGCGGTGCGGAAACTTTAAACCCGGGAACAGCTTGCTCGTGAGCTCGCAGAAATAACCGTCCGTCATGCTCGCGATGTAATCCACCACGGCTTGATCCTTGTCGTCCTGCCAGGCATACACGCGATCGTAGTAAGAAAGCTGCTGCTCAATGCGAGAAATGTGATGCTTAAAGATGTACGAAGACTCGTCGCCTTCGTTTATGTCCCGCAGGCAACGGCCGTAGAGCTTTTCGAAGGCCTCTCGCAGCTCCGCTTCGGAGTCGCCTTCGATACCGCCCTTGCTATAGATTTTCTCGTAGTTCTCGCGCTTGGCTCGGCGTATTTCCTCAAACAGGTCCTCGCTCATCTCGATGCGCGGCTTGCCATAGCTGTGCTCGACGATATCGATGGAAGCGTGCGTGAGGATCCAACTGTTGTAGGCACCGCCCCGGCCATCATCAAAAGCATCTGGCGAAAGCAGGCCCGCCGCGATCGCATCCTGACGGTCACGACCGACGTAGGCGAGGATGTCCGAAATGCGAACGACGCAGCCCTCGAGCGTCATGGGACGCAGGTGCTCAATAGCGCCATAGCCCGTGGCGATACAGTCCTCAACTGTCCGATCGAACTGGTCAAAGGAGCCCATATCCGACAATTCAAACACGCGCTGCTCGTACTCGCCGTTATGGCATAGCACGCCGTCGAGCGTCTGGAGCGATACGTTGCGGCCATACAGGGCATCGAGCACGCGCACCGACTGCACGTTATGGAAAAAGAAGCGGCCGGTGCGCTCGTGGTAAATATCGTTGAGGAATCGCTCACCGGCATGGCCAAAGGGCGTGTGCCCCAAGTCGTGGCCCAGGCCAATCGCCTCAATCAGATCACAGTTGAGCCCCAAGGCGCGGCCGATATCGCGTGCGATGCGCGAAACAAGCTGCACGTGCAAACCGCGACGTGACAGATCGTCATTGCTACGGAAACTAAAGACCTGCGTTTTGCCTGCATAACGGGTGTACGCCGGAAGATGAAGTATCTTTTCGGTATCGCGCATAAACGCTGGACGCATAAGCGTACCTTTGTCGGCGACACGATCAACACGACGAATGACCTGGTCGTCGTTGCAACGACACGGGTTGACATAGCCCGAAGCACGATCGGCGGCAATGCGCTCGACAAGTTCGGACGACAACGCCGAGGGAATACGGTCCATGCGCGCCTTTATGACGGCCGTTTCTTGATTAGTTGCCATGGCATGCTCCTTAAGAAGGATGCGCAATCGGTTACAATGTGCAGCCCACGACCTCGATTATGGCAAAAATCGGCACCAAAAACGGGAGCAATGGCAGGGAGCGCGATTTTGTGATGAGGCAGGAGAGGGCAAGGGCCAGGAGCGCGGCGGCAAATGCCACGATGCCACCCATAGGGTCGAGCGTGCAAAGCGCGAAGAGCGCCTTGGCATCTCCCATGCCGATGCCCGGGGTTTGGCGAAGACGACGCCAGAGGGACTCAGTCAGCACGAGAGCAAGATACATGATGACGGCTAGACCCGCGTGGTCAAGCGCTGTGCTCAAACCGAGATCGAGCCAAACGCCCGCAAACGCCGCCACCGCGCACACGCCGGCAAGCTCATTCGGGTACCGCCGCTCGCGGGCATCAACCACCGCACCGGCAAAGGCGCAGATCCAAAATGGGATATAGAACATCATGCACCTCCATGAACAGCTGCTCAAAAGCAAAAACCACCACAAAGGTGCCTGTCCCCTTTGTGGTGGTTTTGGTGGTGGTTATTTAGCGCCTTGCATGACCTCGTCGAGGGTAACGTTGACGGCGTGCTGCGTCGGGACCCAGTCGACCTTTAGGAACAGTGCGGCCACCGTGATGGGAATATAGCTGAACATAAAGATCGGGAAGGTAAACAGGTTGGTCACCAGGCGCCACTTTTGAGCGCAGTGAATGTGCTTGTACTCAAAGATGGTCGTGAGCAGCGCCAGGATAAAGAAGGTCTGGTACATCATCGCGAAGGTCATAATGAGCGAGGCGGCACAAGCCTGCATCTCGACTTCGGTAGCCAAGAAGCCGTGTGAGAGTCCACCCACGATAAGGAACGTCGCGTTGGCTAACATGGAAATCAGGGACAGAAGCATGCCCGGAGCGATGGTCATAAACATGTCATATGCGGCAAAGCGATGATAGCGGAAGGTCGACTTGACCAGGTGCTTCCCATACGTAAAGAACACCTGGTAAAAGCCCTTGGTCCAACGCATACGCTGCTTCCAGGATGCCTTGAACGTCACGGGCTGCTCGTCAAAGAACTCCGCCGGCGCATAGCCAATGCGGATGCCGTGAATGGCGCAGAACGTGGTGAACTGGATGTCCTCGGTCAGCGTATGGAACTGCCAACCGTGCATGCCCTCGATCACGCTCGCCGAGATAAGGTAGCCCGAACCCGAAACGGCACAGGAAGTCTTGCAGATATTACGTGCGTTATTGAGGAAACGCGCCTCGCGCAGGTACCAAGTGGCGTTGGCAGCCGAGATCCACGAGCTACCAAAGTTTTTGGAGTTGCGGTAGCTTGTGACCACATGGAAGCCCTGGTCAAAGGCGTCATTCATCTTGGAGACGTAATCGCGGGAGATAACGTTGTCGGCGTCGAAAATAAAGTAGCCCTCAAAGGTATCGGGATACTCGTTAAGAATGCGGTCAAAACCAAAGTCCATGACCCAGCTCTTACCCTTACGGGCCAGGTCGTTACGCTCATAGACGATGGCGCCAGCCTCGCGAGCGAGCTGCGCCGTGTTATCGGTGCAGGCATCGGCGACCACAAAGACCTCGATAAGCTCGGACGGATAGTCCTGGTCTTTGATGGAGCGCACGAGATTGGCAATTACCGCCTCCTCGTTATGCGCCGCAATGAAGAAGGCATAGCGATGGAGCTTTTTGGCCTTGGGAGGTGCAACCTCACCGCGCAGGGCGCCAATGACAAAGAAGACGACCTGGTACAGAAAGCAGACCGTGAGCAGCGTAACCACAATCTGGTTAAAGATCACGATGGGCGTGTTGGTTTGTAAAAAGGCGAGCATGCAGGCTCCCAGGAACGCGTTACGTAAACAACCGTATATCATACCGCAGGCTAGGGGCGTTCAAGAAACCACCTAATACTGACTAGGCTTCGAGAAGACCGAGCTGAGGAACGATCTCGTCGCCGGCAGCGGTGCGACCAAGCGAGCGCGGTGCCAGGTCGTCAAGAACCGCAGCGAGATCCCACGGCAGCTTATCGCGGCACTCAATGCGCTCCCCCGTCACGGGATGGTCGAATGCGACGCGCCAGGAATGCAGGAACTGCCTGGTCAGACCCTGATCGGCGCGTGCATCGCACTTGCCGTAGAGTGGATCGCCCACGCAGGCGTGGTTGATATGGCGCATATGCACGCGAATCTGATGCGTGCGGCCCGTAAACAGGTGGCACTCGACGAGCGTATAGCCGTCGTCAATACGCGTGGAATCGAAGCGCTCGAGGACCTTAAAGGTCGTAATGGCCTGACGCGCGAAAGGATCATCCGAAACCGCCATCTTGACACGGTCACGCGTAGAACGGGCAATGCCGGTGTTAATGGTGCCCTCATCCATAGCGATATGTCCGTGAACGAGCGTAATATAGCGGCGGTCGAGCGTGCGCGTACGGATAAGATTTTGGAGCGCGCGCTGGGTGTCGTCGTCCTTCGCCGCAAGCATAAGGCCCGAAGTGTCGCGATCCAGGCGATGCACGATGCCGGGGCGATCCTCGCCCTGCACGGTGCCCAGATGGTCGATGCCGCAGTGATAGACCAGGGCATTCGCGAGCGTATCGCTCTCATGACCATGCGCAGGATGGCACACCAGGCCGCGCTGCTTGGAGAGCACAATGAGATAGTCGTCCTCGTAGCGAATATCGATGGGAATGGCCTCGGGAATCACGTCGGCCGGGTCGTGCGGCTCGAGCAAATCGACCGAAATGCGGTCGCCGGCTCGCACGGCGTACTTTTTGGAGAGACAGGTCTCGCCGTTGACGGCAACGGCACCGCCCTCGATCAGATGCGCGCAGGCAGAGCGCGTAGGGCAGCCGTCATTGGCACCCAGATAGGCATCAAGACGCTGACCAGCGGAATCGTCAGCAACAAGAATATGAATGTCGGCCATTATCGCTCATTCCTATCGCGAATCTTGCGGGCACGCTCCCCACGCTGCTTGGCTTTGCGCTTGGCGCGGGCCTCATCACGGGCGTTGAGCTCGGCGGTCGCATCGACCTCGCGAGCGGCGGGGCTCAAGAACATGTAGCCGATGAGCGCCAGCACGACACCGACCGTAATGCCGATATCGGCAACGTTAAAGACGGGGAAATCGATGAAGGTGGTGGCAATAAAATCGGTCACGAACCCAAAGGCGAGACGGTCGATCACGTTGCCGACGGCACCGCCCGCGACCATAGCCATACCAACGACCTCCAGGCGAGCAAGCTGAGGCGCACGAACCAAGTACACGGCAATGGCGGCAATGACCGCAAGCGCCAGCATAGCGAACGCAACGCCATGGCCCTCGCCCATGCTAAACGCAGCTCCGATATTGCGAACAAACACAAAATCGATCACGCCAGGGATAACGGTCATATGCAGGGCATCGCCCACGGCACGAACCGCAAGCTTGGTCAGCTGGTCAACAAGTAGCACAACCAGCGCCACCCCACCAGCAATACCCAGCCGCCAACGCAAAGACGGCGCCATATCCGCAGTACGACCCAAATCAATCCCCTACCCTCAAGAACATCGAATTACGTTTAACGCAAATCAATATCTTATATTGACCAGCAACGAAATAGCCGATGATTCGTTACCGACAGCGAAAACCCGCCAGAGCGAGCAAGGTGCCTTGAAACAAGGCGGCATTGACCTTCTGGTCATGCCGCCGAAGTTGAAAGGCAGATTGCCGCTCTGGCGGGTTTGCAGCGTCAACTGGTTACGCGGTTTGGTAAAACCGCGTAACTAAAGAGCTTCGGCACAACGCTTGCAGATGTGCGCGTGGCCGTTGTACTCGCCGACCGTGGTGCGGTAGTTCCAGCAACGGTCGCAGCACTCGCCTTCGGCAGCCTCGATGGCAACGGAAAGCTCCTCGCCCTGGGTCAGCTCAACATCGGAGACGATGTAGAACTCGGCCAAGTCGACAGCCTTATCACCGGTCAGCAGCGCATACATCTCGGCGGGAACGACCGCCTTGACGCGGACCTGCTGGCTCTTGGTGAAGGTGCCGGCGGAGCGGGCATCCTCAAGGGCCTTGGTCACGGCGCCACGGAGCTCGAGCGAAGCCTCAAGCACGCCCTCAAACTCGTTGGCCTCGTCGACCGTGATGGGCGACTTGTACCAATCGAGCAGCGCAGCGTACTTCTGGTGATCGACGCAGCCAGCAGGCGCATAGGCCATGGCCTCGTCGACGGTGTAGGACAGGATCGGCTGCAGGTCGCGCATGAGCATCGAGAAGAGCTCGGCCAGCACGGTCTGGGCGCTGCGACGCTCGAGCGAGCCGGGCTTGTCGCAGTACAGACGGTCCTTCAGGGCGTCAAGGTACACGTTGGAAAGCTCGGTAACCACAAAGTCGTAGAGCGCACGGTAGGCGCGCGGGAACTCGTAGCTGGCGTAGGCATCGTCGACCTCGGCCTGGACCTGGGTCAGGCGGGCAACCATGAGCTTGTCGAGCGGCAGCAGATCGGCAAAGGCGACACCGTCGGTCTCGGGCTCAAACTGACCCTCGAGCTCGGAGAGCAGGAAGCGCAGCGTGTTGCGGAAACGACGGTAGGCATCGGACGTACGAGCAAGGATCTCGTGGTCGATGGAAACGTCGGAGCTGGTGTCGACGGAGGCAACCCACAGGCGGATGATGTCGGCGCCCATCTCGTCACAGACCTTATTGGGGTCGATGACATTACCGAGCGACTTGGACATCTTGCGGCCCTGGCCGTCGAGCGTGAAGCCCTGCGAGACGACCGCCTTGTAGGGAGCGTGGCCGTTGGCACCCACCGAGGTGAGCAGCGAGCTCTGGAACCAACCGCGGTGCTGGTCGGAACCCTCAAGATACACGTCCGCCGGGTACTCCAGCTCGGGACGGTACTCGCAGACGGCCTTCCAGGAGACGCCGGAATCCCACCACACGTCGAGGATGTCCTTATCGGCCTTGAGGTGATGGCCGCCGCACTTGGGGCAGACGCAGGCCTCGCCAAGGTAACTCTCGGGAGCGTCGGTGAACCAGGCGTCGGAGCCCTTCTCGTGGAAGAGCTTGATGACGGCGTCGAGCGTGGCGTCGTTCATGACCTTCTCGCCGCAGTCGGCGCAGGTGTAGCTGGGGATAGGCACGCCCCAGTTGCGCTGACGGCTGATGCACCAGTCGGGACGCTGCTCGACCATGGCGCCGATGCGGTTGGCGGCGTGCGCCGGATACCACTTGACGTTCTCGCGAACCTCCTTGCCAGCCTGCTCACGCAAACCGGTCTTGTCCATAGAGACAAACCACTGGTCAGTAGCACGGAAGAGCACCGGGTGCTTGCAGCGCCAGCAGTGCGGATAGCTGTGCGTGATCTTCTTCTCGAGGACCAGGGTGCCGCGCTCGCGCAGGAACTCGATGATATGCGGGTTGGCCTCATCGGTATCCATACCGCTGAAGGGGCCACCGGTGCCAAACTCCTCGCCGGTGTAGAACTTGCCGTCGTCATCGACCGGCATGCAGATGTCGGTGATGCCCTCCTTGAGGCAGGCAAAGTAGTCGTCGACGCCGTGGCCGGGCGAGTTGTGGACGATACCGGTACCGTCATCGACACCGACGTAATCGGCCAGCAGCGCCACACCCTCGACACCGTCAAAGATCGGCTGCTTGTAGTGGATGTGGTGGAAGGTCTCGGCGGGAACCACATAGGGCTTGCCGTCGACCATAACCGGGGTGTACTCCCAGCCAAACTCCTCGCAGCACTTGGGAGCCAGGTCCTCGAGCATGACCTCGGCGCGGCCGTCGTGCTCAACGGCGACGTAAGCGGCGCCGGGCTTGAGGGAAACTGCCTGGTCGGAGGGAATGGTCCACGGCGTGGTCGTCCAGATGATGAAGTCAACCGGGCCGTCGAAGTTCTCGAGGCCGGCGGGCTTGGAGGTCATCTCGAAGCGCACGAAGATGGACGGGCTCGTCTCGTCGGAGTACTCGATCTCGGCCTCGGCCAGCGCGGTATGGCAATGCTTGCACCAGTGAACCGGCTTGTGGCCGCGATAGATCATGCCTTTGTCGAACATGGCCTTAAAGACCTCGATGTCGGCGGCATCGTGCTGGTGATAAAGCGTCAGGTAGGGGTTGTCCCAGTCGCCAAGCACGCCCAGACGACGGAAGCCGGCCTTCTGCAGCTCGATGTTCTCGACAGCGAACTTGTTGCAAAGCTCGCGGATCTTAGCCGTGGAGGTCTGGTTGAACTTCTCGGTGCCGAGCTTCTCCTCGACCTTGTGCTCAATCGGCTGACCGTGGCAGTCCCAACCGGGGACATAGGGAACTTCGCAGCCCTGCATCATCCAGTAACGGTTGATCATGTCCTTGGAGATCTTGTTCATCGCGTGGCCGATGTGGATCGGGCCGTTGGCGTACGGAGGGCCGTCGTGCAGCACGAACTTCTTGTGACCCTCGTTCTTCTTTAGAACTTGCTCGTAGACCTTGTTGTCCTGCCAGTCCTTGAGTCGCTTGGGCTCGGACTTGGAAAGACCGGCACGCATGGGAAATCCGGTTTTGGGCAGATTCATCGTCTGCTTGTACTCGTTTGCCACGGTACCCCTTTCATGTCGTGGGCGCGCACGCCCTCTGGGCACCAAAAAAGCGCCCGTCCCTACAAGCTGGGACGAAGCGCCACAAAACAGGCAGTCTGCCCGTAAAAGCTCTTCGCTTAACCACCCAGCTTAGATGCCCTCGCCCGCGTATTCGCGCGCTCGCATCCGTTACTCGGCTGGCCTATATCGACGACCATCTCGGCGATGTCTACTAAGACGAACCTGCGCGGCACGTCCGTTGGGACCGCAGCTCCGGGGTGATTTTCATCGGTCGCATGCACGGGTTCTCAGCGCTCCCCGCTCTCTGTAGCATGCGGACGGCCGACTACTCGTCCCCATCAACGCTTATGCGGAGTATGCTAGCACGTTCCGCGCCAGCGAAAAACCCTCAACACTGGTTTTATACGTTCGAATAATCTCGCGGCTGTGGACTTTCTCTTGGAGCAAAATACCGGGCAGCCAACGCCTACGGTCACACGCTCCTCGCCTAACCTACCAAAACCACCACAAAGGGGACAGGCACCTTTGTGGTGGTTTTTTATTGCTCCAGCATGCTGGGGTCGAACTCGCTAGCCGGAATCACGCGATAACCGTGGCGCAGCAGTAGATCGACGAAGACACCGTTGCCCGCGATGAGCGTACCGCTAAAGGTTCCATCATAGATACGACCCGCGCCACACGAGGGACTGCGGTCCTGAAGGAAGCACGCAGCGATCTCGGACGGGCCGCCAAAGTGCTCGCACATATCGAGCGCACGCTGGGCACCTAGACGAAACTCGCGATCGACCGAGGTGCCCTCGCAGGTGCGGACCTCACCGTCCACAATCTCGGACGGCTTGCGCGGCGTAGGCAGACCGCCAAAAACCTCAGGGCACACCAGCAGGACCTCGGTCCCCGTACGTTCGCAAGCCTCGACCAGCTCGCGATGGTAATTGTCAAGCCCGTTATATTTACAGTTCTCGCCCATCAAGCAGGCGCTCACCACGATCTTCATTTCCATCCCTCTCAAGCAAAACGCCCCATTTGAGAAAGCTGCTCAAATGGGGCGTCGGCGATCACTGGCTCGGCCGCGGCTTTACTGCTGCTTTGGCATCAGCGGATTCTCACGCATGAGGAGGTTCATGAACTCCTCACCCGTAATCGTCTCCTTCTTGTACAGATAACGAGCCAGCTCGTGAAGCTTAAACTTGTTCTCCTTGAGGATCTGCAGGGCGCGATCATGCGCATCCTCGATCAGCTTGGCGACAATCGCGTCCACGCGCTCGGCCGTACCGGGGGCGCAAGTGAGCGACGTGTCCTGGTTGAGATACGCGTTCTGAACGGTACCGAGCGCCATCATGCCAAACTCATCGGACATACCAAAACGCGTCACCATGTTGCGGGCGAGCTTGGTGGCCTGCTCGATATCGTTGGCCGCGCCGGTCGTCATCTCACCAAAGATGAGCTCCTCGGCAGCACGTCCTCCGCAGTAGACAGCGAGCTTGTCGAGCACCTCCTGGCGCGTGGTCAGAAAACGCTCGTCCTCCTCGACCTGCATGGTATAGCCAAGAGCACCGCTCGTGCGCGGCACGATGGTGATCTTGGTGACCGGAGCAGAGCCCTTTTGGCGGGCAGCGACGATGGCATGGCCAATCTCGTGGTAGGAAACAACCTGCTTCTCGTGGTCGGACAGCACCGTGGACTTACGCTGCTGGCCGGCGATAACGACCTCCACCGACTCCTCGAAGTCGTCCTGGGTTGCACGCTTTCGACCCTCGCGAACGGCGCGCAGAGCGCCCTCGTTGATGATATTGGCCAGGTCGGCGCCCGAGGCACCGGGTGTGGCGCGGGCAATCGCGGTCAGATCGATCGGCGGCTGAGTCTTCACGCTCTTGGCGTGGAGCTCGAGGATGTTCTTACGGCCGGTCAGGTCGGGCAGCTCGACGGGAATGCGGCGGTCAAAACGGCCGGGGCGCAGCAAGGCCGGATCGAGGCTGTCGGGGCGGTTGGTGGCAGCAAGGACGACAATACCCTTGTGGTTATCGAAGCCGTCCATCTCGGTCAGCAACTGGTTGAGCGTCTGCTCGCGCTCGTCGTTGCCGCTAAAGCCGCCGCCATCGCGCTTCTTACCGATGGTATCGATCTCATCGATAAAGACGATACACGGGGCCTTTTCCTTTGCCTGCTTAAACAGGTCACGCACCTTAGCAGCGCCGCGACCAACAAACATCTCAACGAACTCAGAGCCCGAAATGCTAAAGAACGGCACGCCCGCCTCGCCGGCAACAGCCTTGGCAAGCAGGGTCTTACCGGTACCCGGAGGGCCAACAAGAAGAGCGCCGCGCGGCAGCTTGGCGCCGATCTCCTCGTAGCGCTGCGGCTTCTCCAGAAAGTCGACGACCTCCTTGAGGGACTCCTTGGCCTCTTCCTGGCCGGCGACGTCCTTAAAGGTCACGCCCACGTCCTTGGAGGCGATCACGCGCGCGCCGGACTTACCCAGTCCGCCGCCGCCAAAACCGCCGCCGCCAAAGTTCATCGACGGACCGTCATCGCCCATGGCCTTCTTCATGCGGCGGTTGAGCCACCAGCCAATCAGGAAGAAAATCGCCATGGGAAGAATGAGGGTGAGCAGGTAGTAGGTCATCAAACCCGAGTTTTTATCGGGAACGACCGACTCAAGCGAGGCGCCAGATTCAAGCACGCGATCGGTAAAGCCCGCGTCATTCGGCACACCGGTCGTCTTGTAGGCGATGTTCTCGTCCTCGCCCTTCTTGGTGTAATAAATCGAGTAATCGTCCGTGTTGTACTCGACCTTGTCAACGCTCTTCTTATCGAGCGCTTTGACAAACGTCGAGTAATCGGTCTTCGTAATCTGCTGCGTGTGACCGATGTTGGGGAACAGAACGGTCGAGAGCACGAGGTAGACGACGAAGGCGATGAGCACGTAGAGGATCATATTCCGTCTACGTTTGTTGTCATCCATCTCCATCTGCTTGAACTCCATCTACTGGGGTTGATAATGTTTTTAGAATACCCAACCCGGACGGCGATAAACCGACGCCGGGCACGAAAGGACAGAGATGGCATCACTGGAAGTCGGCAAGGTTCAAATCTATACGGGCGACGGCAAGGGCAAGACAACGGCTGCGTTGGGGCTCGCCTTGCGCGCGACGGGCTACGGACTTAACGTGCTTATGCTGCAGTTTGCGAAGAAGCTGCACTGCGCCGAGCATGATGCGGCGCCCCGTTTGGGTCTGCGCATCGTACAAGCCGACCGCGACACGCCCGAAGCCTGTGCCGCACAAATCATAGAGCTGGCGCGCGAGCAGATTAGCCAGGTCGACGTGTTGATCTTGGATGAGCTGGGAGAAGCCATGCGGCGGGGCTTTGTGACGCGCAAAGATGTCGAAGCGCTGATCGCGATGAAGCCCGACACCACGGAGCTCGTACTGACCGGCCGAGGCTTGCTGCCCCTCGCCGACCTTGCCGATCTGGTAACCGAAATGCGCCCTGTCAAACACTACTTCGACGAAGGCCTCCTAGCCCGCCAAGGCATCGAATACTAATTCGGCACTTAGGGACGTTCCCTTTCTGCCGGCAGTTGGGGACGTTCCTTTTCTGCCGGCAGTTGGAGACGCTCCTGCGCCGTCACCAATCCAGTAACCTAAATCTTCTTCCAACCTGCCGTACCAGAAACAACTGACGTACGACCGATGCCAACGACCCTCACTATTTGATTAATCGTGAGACCCGCTCTTCTCATTTTGCAGAGAATGGGCTTTCGCTCAGATGGCTTCAAGGAAACAAGCTCGGGAAGTGATATAGGGGCGGCAACGCTTTTGGCGACCTCAAGAGCCTCATCATCCAGAATGCGCGGTCGAGGCTCAGCATCGTAGGGCGCTTGGTCAATTCGATCGGCAAGATAGTGCCGATACTCAAGAGATCCACCCACGAGATCCAAAACAATCCCGGGGTCACAAAATCCAAATCCATCATAGCCGTAAGCGTATGCTCGGTAACTGGACCAACGATATGTATCAACGGCGGAAATGCCCGCCTTGACCGGGTTCATATGAATATAGTCAGCAAGCGAAATTGCTTGCACGTCATTCTCGACCGGAATATTAGTAAATCTATCTTGGAACAAGTGCCCAACTCGGTCTGTTTTGCGATTGAAATACATCGCATACGACGTAAGAACGCCACTCATGCACGAAGATATATTTCCATGAGGATCGTCGACCATAAGATGAAAATGATTCGACATGAGACACCATGCGGTAACGCCAACGCCATTACCGACAAGTTTACCCTCGAACAGTGTAAGCATCCGATAGCGATCTTCATCGTCTTCGAAGATGCAAATGCCGCCATTTCCACGCGCGATAATGTGGTTATAGCCCGTTAACGAAACGACTCGACCAGTTCTTGGCATATCGCCCTCCCATCAAAAACCCACCGGGCAACATCTGATAGGCGCGGACGATCTAATTTGCTGAGCCCGTTTTGACAGTTTACAAGGGCACGGCAAACAGAGTCTCCGAAAAAGGCGAAATTGCTTCACAAGGAGTGTCCCAAAGTGCCGGCAGAAAAGGAGCGTCCCTTTGTGCCGGCAGAAAAGGAACGTCCCCAAGTGCCGGCTAGGCGGTGGCGCGGCCTAGCCAATTGCCGCTGTGGTGGTAGATGGTGAACATCGTGGCCGTGATGAGCCAGGTTACGGGGTAGACCAGCAGTAGATGCTCGAGCGACGGATCGAAGGGCATGATTGCAAACACCCAGATCACCCTGAGCACCACCGTACCAAAGATGGTGAGAACCATGGGCTGGAAGCTCACGCCGGCGCCGCGGATGGAGCCCGACGCGTTCTCGATAATCGAGAAGATCGCGTAGAACGGTGCAATGAAATGGATGATGGTCGTGGTGTAACCCGAAATCGAAGCATCATCGACAAACAGGCGCGACAGGGGACCCGAGAACACCAACAGTACACCGGACAGACCGCCGATGAGCAAAAACGACAGCACGAGCGACGTGTGGTAGCCCTTGCGCATGCGCTCGTAATTGCGCGCGCCAAAGTTCTGCGCCGAGAACGTGGTGATGGATACGCCGAGCGCCTCGGTCACCATCCAGATGATGCCGTCGAGACGGCCCGAAAGACCCCACGCCGTCGTAACATCGGCACCAAACGAGTTGACCGATACCTGAATCAGAACGTTGGAAATCGAATACGCCGCCGATTGAAAACCCAGCGGCAAACCGCACGAAAGCATGCTCTTGCAAATACCGCGATCGATGCCGAGCTTGGATATCGACAAACGCCATGCGCCCGGAGCACGCATCATGCGAATCACAATCATCGTGGCATTAGAGCAAATGGTCAGTGCCACCGCGATACCACAGCCCAAGGCCTCCAAATGCAGCACGGCAACAAAAATGATATCGAGCACCACGTTCACGAGGCAGCCGGAAGCAATAATCACGGCAGGGCCACGCGTATCGCCCACGGCACGCAGCAGCGCGGTACCCATATTGAGCAGCAGCGCCGCAAACATGGCGGCAAAATAGCAGCGAGCATAGGCTACGCCCTCGGCGAGAAGCTCGTGCGGCGTATTCATCAAAACGAGCATGGGCTCGACAAGCACTATGCCAAGAATGGAAACGACGATACCGCCCACGAGCGCAAGCGTCATGGCTGTATGGATCGAACGGCTCAAGCGCTCGTCATCGTGCTGGCCAAAAAACTGCCCCGTGATAACGGCGCAACCGGCGCCAACGCCAACGCAAAAACCAATGCAGAGCTCCGTGAGCACCATCGTGGCTTGAATGCCGCCCAGCGCAAGCTTGCCGCCAAACTGACCGACGATATAGGTGCCGATAAGCGTGTAAGCCTGCTGAAAAAACGAACTAAAAAAGATGGGAACGCACAGCGACAGCAATTGCTGCCAAATGACACCTTGCGTTACATCGATAGCCGTAGATTTCTTAGCCACACGCCCTCCCCACTCGTATACGTCAAACAACAAAACAGCAATTTAAAACCAAAGCCAAAACCAGCTTAGCACCGACTAGCGGCGACCGAAACGCCCCGAATCAGAGCGCGGTGCAGAATATCTGCCTAGTGATACAAACCCGGCTGGTAGTGGTACTCGTTGCTCACGTGCGGGCACAGCTGCCAAAAGGCGACGGCGCTCGCCGCGGCCACGTTGAGCGAATCGACCCCGTGCGCCATCGGAATGCGCACGGCTCGGTCGCAGCCGGCAATGGTCTTGGCGCCCAAGCCGGCACCCTCAGTACCCATAAAAATCGCCAGACGGTCAATCTCGCGCAGCGCAGGGTCGTCCAGCGAAACGGAGTCATCCGTCAGCGCCATGGCGGCACAGGAAAACCCGGCATTGTGCAGCGCCGCCAGGCCATCATGCGGCCATACGCGCGCCTCGCTGCCAATACGAGTCCACGGCACCTGAAACACCGTGCCCATGCTCACACGGGCGGAACGACGATACAGCGGATCGCAGCACGTAGGGCTCACCAGAATACCGTCGACATTGAGCGCGGCGGCCGAGCGAAAAATCGCGCCAACATTGGTGTGATCAACAATGCCCTCAAGCACGCACACGCGCACCGGACGCTCCCCTGCCGCCTCAGCGACGCCGCCGAGAAACTCATCGACCGAAATCTGCCGCGGGCGACGAAACGCCGCCAGCGCGCCGCGCGTCACATTAAAGCCCGTCAGCTGCTCCATGAGCTCCATCGAGGCCACGAACACCGGAACAGGACCCGCTCCCTCGCGCACGACCAGACGCTCAAACAGCGGCATCATCTGATCGAGCCAGCGCTCGCCCAAAAGAAAACTCACCGGGTCGTAGCCGGCGCGTACCGCACGCTCGATGACCTTGGCGCTCTCTGCGATAAAGATGCCCTTTTGCGGCTCCAGCACGCAACGTAGCTCACGCTCCGTCAGTCGCACGTAGGCATCGAGCCTCTCGTCCTCGAGCGAATCGATTCGCAGCACCTCAACGGCATCAGTCATAGTAGCCAGCCCGCACCTTTCTTTGCAGCACCTATACAAATATCGGGGCAACGCCATGCGCCGCCCCGTCATTCATTTCATCCCGATAATACCGAAGGGATAATCGGTTTTACGCCTCGATGCGACGATACGTCACGAACTCATAATCGACGCCCTCGTCACCCTCACCGGCGGCAATCGTTGCGACCCCGCTACGCTGCGCAATCTCCCACGCCGGATCGGTTCCCAAATCGGGAAAGTACGTATCCACGACATGCACGCAATGGTTGTGCGTGACCTCGGCCTCTGCGCAATACGGCAAAAACTGCCGATAGACATCGCCGCCACCAATCACCCACGCAACGGGCTCATCGGCAACCGCAGCGAGCGCCTCATCAATACTGTGCACCACATCGACGTCCTCGGGAGCAAAGTCCACGTCGCGCGTGAGCACGATATTGCGGCGGTTCTTGAGCGGACGCCCCCCGGGAAAACTCAGCAGCGTCTTGCGTCCCATGATGACCGGACAGCCTTTGGTGCACGCAACAAAATGGCGCATGTCGGCGCGATTGGACACTACCATGTCGCCCTCGCAGCCAATGCCCCAGTCGTCACACACGGCGACGATGGCAGAAAGCTTACACGTCATAAGCGCCACCTACACCGCAATAGGAATGTTCTTGACCTGCGGACCGTGCTCATAGCCCTCGACGATCAGATCATCGGTCGTAAACGCGTAGAAATCATGCACGTCGGGGCTCAGCGTTACCCTAGGCGCCGCAAACTGCGGACGCTCGATAAGCTCGCGGACAATATCGACATGACGGTCGTAAATGTGAGCATCGGCAATCACGTGCAGCAGCTCGCCGGGAATCATATCGACGGACTGCGCAACCATCATGAGCAGAATGGCGTACTGGCACACGTTCCAGTTGTTCGCGGCCAAAATGTCCTGGCTGCGCTGGTTGAGAATCATGTTGAGCGTCGGTTTGTCATCCTGCGGGCGCTGCGTCACGTTATATGTCACGCTGTAGGCGCACGGATACAGGTGCATCTCGGACAGGTCGCTGAACACATAGGTGTTCGTCATGATACGACGGCTATACGGCGTATGCTTAAGGTCGTACAGCACGCGGTCCATCTGGTCAAAGTCGCCCTCGGCATAATGGCTCTTCTGGCCAATCTGGTATCCGTAGGCCTTACCGATGGAGCCGGTCTCGTCAGCCCACTCGTCCCAAATATGGCTGTGGAGGTCATGGACGTTATTGGACTTTTTTTGATAGATCCACAGAATCTCGTCCATGGCAGACTTAAGCGCCGTGCGGCGCAGCGTGAGCGCGGGGAACTCCTCGCGCAGGTCGTAGCGCGCCGTAACGCCAAAGTTTTTAATGGTATAGGCAGGGGTGCCGTCCTCCCACACCGGACGGACCTTTTGGCCCTCGGTGGTGGTGCCATGGTCCAAGATATCGCGGCACATGGCTACAAACTGTTGATCAGCTTTGCTCATTGACCCTCCTGTCAGTCGCCTATAAGCAATTTTTATTGTAGCCCAGGCGCACAGCATCGGATGGGACACTTGGGCCGGCACACGCAATGCACGGCAGCTCACTCTCAGTCGCAACGGCTTTGCCTTTTTCTGACATATGCCAAAAATGCCTTGCGCTGGTCCGCAGATGCGCTATCCTATTTTTGACATATGTCAGATTTGGAGTGTATATGGCAGGAAGACGCGAGAAACTGCGCCGCGTCGGGATCATCCCCGAATACCGCGGCTTTACCCCCGATGGCCTTGCCAGCGGAGACGCCATCGACATGACGGTCGACGAGCTCGAGGTGCTGCGGCTGTGCGACCTGGAAGGCCTCAATCAGGAGGCTGTCGCCCAACACATGGGCATCGCTCGTGCCACCGTGGCGGCCATCTGCAGCCGCGCGCATCGCAAGGTGGCAAACGCGCTGGTCAACGGGCGCGCGCTGAGTATCAAAGGTGGCAACATCGCGTACTCCCCCATTACCACGACGACGGCCGCATGGCCAGCAAAGGAGGTTGACACTATGAGGGTGGCAACGACGTACGACAACGGCAACATCTTTATGCACTTTGGCCGCAGCGAGCAGTTCAAGATCTACGACATCCAGGACGGCGAGGTGATCGACAGGCAGGTCGTGGGCACCGGTGGCACCGGTCATGGCGCGCTGGCGGGTCTGCTCGCCAACGGCGGCGTCGACACGCTCATCTGCGGCGGCATCGGCGGTGGCGCTATCAACGCGCTTGCTCAAGCCGGCATCACCGTCTATGCGGGAGCCCAGGGCAGCTGCGATGCGTGCGTCGAAGCCCTTATCGCTGGCACGCTCGCACAGAACGGCGAGGCCACGTGCGGCTGCCACGGCCATGACCACGAGCATTCCCATGAGCATGGCGAGTCCTGTGGCTGCCACGGCCATCACGAGCACGAGGGCCATGAGAGCTGCGGCTGCCACTAGCGGCAGGCAATCGATGCCATCACGTGCCTGCTCACACAACAAATAACGCACCAACGACGAAGGCCGCCTGGAATACCATCCGGGCGGCCTTCGCCATACACGACTCAGCCAGTCGCTACTTTTTATTACGCATCTGCGCTTCCATCTGGCGCAGCAGATCCATATCGGACTTGGGGCCGCCCGTTCCTAGGCCGCCCATGCCGCCCAGGCCCATGGCATCCAGGCCGGGAATATTGGGCATGCGCATCTTTTTGCCCTTCTTGCCCTTTTTGCCCTTCTTGCCGCCGGCCTGTGCCTGATTGGCCATCGTGCGCATGCGGCCCATCATCTTGTTCATCTCGCCCCACTGCTTCATAAGGCTGTTGACCTCGGTTGGGGTTACGCCAGCTCCCTTGGCAATGCGGGCACGGCGCTGACCGTTGATGATGGAGGGACGCAGGCGTTCCTCCTTGGTCATCGACATGATGATGGCCTCGTTCTTATCGAAGATGCCCTCGTCCAGGTTGCCGCCCATCTGGTTGAGCGCGCGCTGGCCACCGGGAAGCATGCCCAGAATGCCCTTCATGCCGCCCATCTTCTTAACGGCCTTCATCTGGTCGAGCATATCGTTCATGGTGAAGCCCTCGCGCAGCATGCGCTCGGCAGCCTCGAGCTGCTCGGCATCGGCTGCCTCCTGGGCCTTCTCGATGATGCCGACGACGTCGCCCATGCCCAAAATACGCTTGGCCATACGATCGGGATAGAACGGCTCCAGCGAATCGGGCTTCTCGCCCATGCTCACAAACTTGATGGGCTTGCCGGTCACCTGGCGCACGGAAAGCGCGCCGCCGCCACGGGCATCGCCGTCGAGCTTGGAGATGATCACACCGTCAAAGTCGGTGCGCTCGGCAAAGGTCGAGACCACGTTGACGATATCCTGGCCGGTCATGGCATCGACGACCATCAGCACCTGATCGGGCTTGACGGCTTTCTTGATGTCCACGGCCTCCTTCATCATCTGCTCATCGATCTGCAGGCGACCGGCGGTATCGACGATGACCACGTCGCGCAGGTGGTCGACGGCCTCCTGGATGGCGCCCGTGGCAATGTCGACCGGATGCGCACCGTCACCGCGGAAGACCGGCACGCCAATCTCGCCGCCAAGCGTTGCCAACTGGTCGGCAGCGGCAGGGCGGTAGACGTCGCACGCGGCGAGCAGCGGCGAGCGGCCCTGCTTCTTGAGCAGGTAGGCAAGCTTTACGGCTGCCGTGGTCTTACCGGAGCCTTGCAGGCCCACAAGCATAATGACGTTGGGAATACGGTTGCTAAAGACGAGCTTGCTCTCGGTGGAGCCGAGCATCTCGGTGAGCTCGTCGAGCACGATCTTGACGACGTTTTGCGCCGGCGACAGCGACTCCATGACCTCTGCGGTCATGCAGCGCTCCTTGGTCTTGGCGACGAACTCCTTGACGACCTTAAAGTTGACGTCGGCCTCGAGCAGCGCCATACGGATGTCGCGCATGGCCGAGGTGATATCGGCCTCGGTCAGCTTGCCCTTGCCGCGCAGGCGGTCAAATGTGTCGTTGAGGCGATCGCTCAGGGAATCAAACACTAGTCACTCCTTAATTGGACTCGCCCACCAGGGCGCGGCAGAAATCTTTGGCATTGAACTCCTGCAGGTCATCGACCTGCTCACCCACGCCGATGCGCAGGATCGGGAGCTTGAGCTTCTCGGCCACGGCCATGGCGATACCGCCCTTAGCCGTGCCATCGAGCTTAGTCATGATAATACCGTCCAGACCCAGCGCCTCGTTAAACTCGAGCGCCTGGTTCAGACCGTTCTGACCGGTGGCAGCATCGATCACGAGCACGACCGAGACGGGCATAGGACCGGCGGCCATTTTGGCAGCGCGCTTACGCGTCACGTTGACCACCTTGGCAAGCTCGCGCATGAGCTCGGGGCTCGTGTGCAGACGGCCGGCGGTATCGATCAGCACCAGGTCGCTGCCGCGCTTATCGGCCTCGTCGAGCACGTCATAGCACACGCTCGCCGGATCGGAGCCGCGGTCGCGCTTGATGACGGGGACGCCGGCGCGCTGGCCCCACACATCGAGCTGCTCGATGGCGGCGGCGCGGAAGGTATCGGCCGAACCGATCACGACGTTCTTGCCGCGGGCGGCCATGGCGCTCGCGATCTTACCGACCGTCGTGGTCTTGCCGGCACCGTTAATGCCCACAAACAGCACGCAGCTCGGCGTATCGGAAAACGGATCGCGCTCGATGGGCACAAAGTGCTGCTCGAGCTGCTCGGCCAGGGCACGGCGAAGCTGCGGAGCGGTCTTGAGGTTCTTCTTTGCCGCGGCATCGCGCAGGTCATCGGAGACCTGAATGGCGACCTCGGCACCCATGTCACCCATAACGAGGGTGTCCTCAAGGTCCTCCCAAAAGTCCTCGTCAACCTCGCCGCCAAAGTAGAAGACCTCGTTGAGTGCCTCGCGGCTGCGCTCAAGTCCGCGCGAGAGAGCGTCAAAGAATCCCATTATGCATTCACGACCTTTCCGGTTTCGCGATCGAGTTTTTGCGAGACGACGCGGCTGACGCCGTCGGCTTGCATCGAGACGCCATAGAGAACGTCAGCGTCCTCCATGGTACGGCGCTGATGCGAAATAACCAAGAGCTGCGTATCGGAACGCAGCACATCGAGGGCGCCGATGAGCTTGGACAGGTTGGCGTCATCAAGCGCCGCCTCAACCTCGTCCAGCACATAGAACGGCACCGTGCGCGTGCGGTACACGGCAAAGAGCAGGGCGAGCGCCGTCAGACTCTTCTCGCCGCCCGACATGAGCATCATCTTGGTGATGCGCTTGCCGCGCGGCTGCGCCACGACCTCAATGCCCGTCTCGGCCGGATGCTCGGGATCGGTCATCTCCAGATGAGCCTGACCGCCCGGGAAGAGCATGGCGAAGATCTCGCGGAAGTTCGCGTCGACCTTCTCAAACGTCACCAGAAACGCCTTGCGCATCTTGCGGTCGATCGCCACCGTGATCTTGGTGAGCGCCTTGCGCGCGCTCTCCAGATCGGCCAGCTGCTCCTCGATGTAGTCGGCGCGGCGCTTGAGCTGCTCGTACTCCTCCATGGCAACTTGGTTCACAGGGCCCAGGTTGTTGATCTGGCGCACAAGCTGGTTGAGCTCGCGCTCGGCGGCATCGCGGTCCGTGGGCGCGGGAAGCATGAGCGCTTCCTCGAGCACCGTCGTGCCATCGGCGGTAATGGCCTTGATGGCCGCCTCTACCTGCACCTCGAGTTTACCGCGTGCGACCTTGAACTCGTTTTGCGTCGCGGTGGCGGCATCGACCCGCTCCTTGGCGCGGGAGACCTCGGCCTTGGCGTCCTCGATGGTCTTCTTGAGCGAGGCCGAGTCCGCCTCCTCGAGCGAAGCCTGGTCACGCAGGCGCGCGGCCCAATCCGACGCGCGCTCCAGCAGGGCCGAATAGCGCTCGTGCATGGGGTCGACGCGCAGGCGCAGCAACTCGAGCGAGCGCGAGGCCTGGCGTGTTCCGCGGATACGGCGGTCGATGCCCTCCAGGCGATGCTCCAGGTCGGGCACACGGCCCTTCAGCGAACGCAGACGCTCGCTCGTCTGAGCCAGGCGGACCTTGGCATCGGCGAGCTTACCGGCTGCCTCGGAATCGTCACGGCGCACGCGATCGAGCTCGTCGTTGGCTTCGGCAATCTGGAGACCCAGGTCGCTTGCCTGCGCACGGGCCTCGTCGCGCGAACGGGTGAGCTCGTCAACGCGCGGACGCGCAGCGCGAACGGCCTCGGCGGCCTGCTCGCGGCGCTTGGAGATGCGCACGCGCTCGACCTCGGCATTGTTGGCGCTTTGCTCCAAGCGGCCAATCTCGGAGAGCAGCGAGCGGCGCTCGCCCTCAAGACGGGCGATCTCGCCGGCGGCATCGCCCTCGGCGGCACGCGCCTCCTCGACGGCCGCATTGGCCTCGACGACCTGATCCGACACATGCTCAAACACGGCAGCCAGATCGGGCTCCAGGCCCTCCAGCTCGCGAATGCGACGCTTGCGCTCCAGGGCACCCGAAGCCTCGCCGGCATCGAGCCCAACGCGCACCAGGCCGCCACAGCTTACGCGGGCGCCATCGGGGGTCACATAGGTCACACCGTCAACGACAGGCGCAGCCAGCGCGGCAGCCAAGTCATCGACCACGTAATAGCCACCGAGCAGCGCCTCGACAATCGGGCCATAACCGGCACGCACGGAAAGGCGATCGACCAGACGCGAACCGCCAGCGCCCTCGGAGGCAGCAGAGCCGCTCACGCCACACGCCACCAGCAGCGCCTCACCCGAGGCCTTCTTTTGGTCCAGAGCCGCACGACCGGCACGCTCAAGCGCGGCGGCGTCATCAAACAACAGGGCATCGATATCGCCGGCAAGCAGCTGCTCGACCAGACCCTCGAGTTCACGAGGGGCCTCGAGCACGTCGCCCAGACGGCCTGAGACATCATCGCCCAGTGCGCCCATCAGACGACTCACCAGCGGCGAACTGTCTGCCATGCGCGCATCAAGCTTCTTTTGGCTGGCAAGCTCCGAGCGCACCTCGGACAGCTTGTTGCGCGCCTCGCTCTCGCGGGCACGCAAGTCCTTCAGGGCCGCACGGGCGACCTCGGTGGCCTCACGCGCATCGACCTGGGCCTGGCGCGCCTCCTCAAGAGCGCCCTCAAGCTCCTCGGCGCGGTCGCGACGGCTCTCGAGCGAGGCCGTGACCTCCTCGAGCTGTTCATCGATCTGCTCCAGGCGCGAGGCATACATGTTGTCCTCGACCTCGGCATTGCTCAGCGAGTCCTTCACCTTGGCAAGCTCAAGCGCGGCGTTGTCGGCCACGCGCTGCACATCGCGCTGCTCACGTGTAAGCTGCGAAATCTGATTGTCGAGCGCCACGCGCCGCTCGTGGAGCTCAGCGGCGGCAGGACCAGCGGCGTCAACGTCCTCCTGGGTCTGCGTATGCGCACCGGTCACTTCCTCAAGCTGCGCACGCGCGTCCTCGAGCTCCTCGACCACGCGACGACGCTGATGCTCGGAGCTCGAAATCTGGCCGCGCATGTCGGACAGGCGCGACACCATGTTGTGGCCCTTTTCCTCGAGCAGGCGCATATCGGAGTTAATGCGGCCGACCACGTCTTGCATATGGCGGCGCTGCTCGCCCAGATCGCCCACAAACAGGCCCTTTTCCTCGAGCATAACCTGGAGCTTCTCGAGCTCGCGCTCCTTTTCGCCCATGCGGTACTGCGCAAGCTCCAGCTCGGCGGCACCTTCCTTGGAGCGGCTCTCCAAGTCGTTCCACTGCGACTGCAGCGAACGCAGCTCGTCGACAGCCAGCATCTGCGTAAGCTCATTCGCGCGCGAGGACAGCTCTTTGTACTTGCGCGCGCGATCGACCTGACGCTCCAGCGGTCGCAGTTGACGGGCGATTTCCTTATTGATGTCGCGGGCACGCGTCAGGTGCTCGTCCATCGACTTGATCTTTTTGAGCGCACGCTCCTTGCGGCGCTTGTGCTTGGAGATGCCGGCGGCCTCCTCGATGAGGGCACGGCGCTCCTCGGGGCGGCTCTGCAAAATGGCGTCGAGCTTGCCCTGGCTGATGATGGAATGCGTATCCTTACCCAGGCCCGAATCGTGCAGGATGTCCTGAATGTCCATCAGGCGGCACGGACTCGAGTTGATGAGGTACTCGCTTTCGCCCGAGCGATACATGCGACGGGTGATGGCGACCTCGTCAAAATCGACGGGTAGCACATGGTCCGAGTTATCGAGCACCAGCGTGACCTCGGCGACACCCACCGGCTTGCGAGCCGACGAGCCCGAGAAGATGACATCCTCCATGGCCTGGCCGCGCAGCTGCTTGGCGCTCTGCTCGCCCAGAACCCACAGGATGGAGTCGGAGATGTTCGATTTTCCCGAGCCGTTGGGACCGACGATGACGGTCAGGCCCGGCTCAAACGTCATATGGGCGCGGTCGGCAAACGACTTGAACCCTTTGAGCGTGAGGGACTTGAGATACACGGTTCCTCGCTTACACAGGCTTCTTGTTGAGAATCACGCCGTTAGTGGTGTAGCCCATGCGGTCAAGTGCCTCGAGTGCAGCGGCCCCCTCGGCTTCCTTCTTTGAGGAGCCGGAGCCGCGACCCTGGCGAATACCATCGATCAACACCACGGCGGTAAAGGTGGGCGCATGCGCCGGGCCCTCGGAGCCAACGAGCTTATACGCCGGGGGTTCGTGACCGTCGGCTTGCACGCACTCCTGCAAGAACGACTTGGGGTTCGCAGGGTGCTCGGCACGCTCGGAAGCCAGGTGCGGCTTAAGCGTACGGTGGATGAACTCCGCCGCCGCATCCCAGCCGGCATCCAGGTACAGCGCGCCCACGAGCGACTCGTAGACGTTCTCGAGGGCCGAATGCAGGCCGCGCGCACCGGTACCGGTCTCGGAGGCACCAAAGATGATGATGTCGTCGATGCCCAGCTCGTTAGAAACCTCGGACAGCGTGGCGCCCGAGACAAGCGACACCTTCAGGCGCGTGAGCTTGCCCTCGTCAAACTCCGGATAGGACTCAAACAGGGAGCGTGCGACCACGGCGCCCAAAATGGAATCGCCCAAGAACTCAAGGCGCTCATAGCTGGCAGAAACCGGCTGGCCCTCGACTGCCGAGGGATGCGTAAGCGCCGCGCGCAGCAGCACCTTATTATTGAACTCATGGCCCAGAATTTCCTGGGCGCGCGTAAGTCGTTCAGACAAAGCCAAGACCTAGGCCTCCCTGGCGTTTTCGATCGCGTCGACGGCGTCGGCGACAGAGTTGAGCGAAAGCAGAGTCTCGTCATCGATCTCGAGGTTGAACTCGTCCTCGATAGCCGTAACCAGCTGCAGGCGCTCGAGCGAGTTGGCATCGAGGTCGTCAAAGGTGGTCTCATCGCTAATTTCGGCAACATCGACGCCCAGAACGTCAGCAGCGACCTCGGCGATCTTGTCGAAGATTTCGGAGCGGTCCATAGCGCTTCCTCTCATAGTGCATGAATACCAAAAGAATGGTACCGCCCGGGCGGTACCAAGACACGGTTCTGATTCTACCCCACGACGCACGCCCCGAGGCGCATAACAGCGCTCTAACTCGCTCTTATAAAACGATACCGTCCATAGAGTTGGCGACATTCTCGACCAGCCCGGCGCGCACGGCTTCGGCCGCCGCGAGCGTACCGTTTTTGACAGCTTCGACCGACGTGGCGCCGTGGCCGATCAGAACCACGCCGCGCAGGCCCAAAAGAATCGCGCCGCCCTTGACGTCGCCAGAGAGCTTGGCCTTGATCTCGCGCATCTGCTTTTTAATAAGCAGCGCGGCGATCTTGGTGCCAAGTGAAGACATAAAGACGCCCTTGAGTTCCTGCAGCAAAAACTTAGCAGCGCCCTCAGTGGCCTTGAGCGCGATGTTGCCCGACATGCCGTCGGCGACCACGACGTCAAAATTGCCCGACGTAAGATCGGTGCCCTCGCAGTTACCAACAAAGCCGGGAACGACGGCTTTCATGGCCGGGAAGCACGCCTTGGTAAAGTTGGAGCCCTTCTCGTCCTCGGTGCCGTTAGCAAGCAGGCCCACGCGGGGATGCTCAATGCCCAGGACGACGCGGGCATAAGCGCTACCCATCTGAGCAAAACGCACCATGTCATCGACCTCGACATCGGGGTTAGCGCCCATATCGCACAGCACCGTCAGACCGCCGGCGCGATTGGGCAGCGCATTGGTCAGACAGGGGCGCACCGGCTGCTTCTTGCCTTCGGCCTGATACCTAAACGGCGTCACATAGGCGGTAGCGGCGGCGGTCATAGCACCGGTCGAGCCGGCAGAGAAGAACGCGTCCGCATTTCCCTTCTTGATGGCACGGCACGACAACACGATCGAAGACTTGCGTTTGGTCATCACGGCGCGAATGGGATCGTCATCCATGGCGATAACGTCGGGTGCCTCAAGGGCCTCAACACGTGCATGGGAAGCTGCAAAGGGATTGACGATTTCGGCGGGGCCAGCTGCCAAGACCTCGATATCGGGATCGGCGGCAAGCGCAGCCTCGATACCATCGAGAACAACCTGAGGTTTCTCGTCTCCGCCCACAACGTCTACACAAACGCGAACGTTACTCATATACATGCTCCTTATACAAAAATGGCCGACTCATTGAGCCGGCCATTGTGGTTCCATTTGGAACGGCATCGCATCCAGAGTATACCGTTACTCGGTAACGATAACCTCGCGGTCCTTGTAGAAACCGCAGCTGGGGCACACGTGGTGCGGGAGCTTGACAGCGCCGCAACGGGGGCACGTGGACTGAGCCGCAGCCGAGATCTTCATGTTGGCGGAACGACGGGTGTGAGTGCGGATACGACCCTGCTTTTGTTTAGGTACGGGCATAGTGACCTTCCTTATGAACTATCCAGTGTGGCGATTACGCGCAAGTAGCGATACTACCACAGTTTTACTCGTCAAGCTTGAGATTCTTCAATGCTGCAAATGGATTTTCCGTGGCAGCGGCCCATTCGGCCTCCGCCTGGGCGGCGCAATCGCATTGCTCGACGTTGAGATTGCAACCGCAAGTGGGGCACAGACCGTGGCAATCGGGCTTGCAGAGCACCACAAACGGCGTGTCCATGACAACCGCGTCATTGATGGGCTCACCCAGATCGACGATGCGGTCCTCACCCAGGAACTCGTAGCCGTCCTCGTAGGCCTCGGGGTCCTCGGGCTCCTCAAAGAGGTAGAACTCCTCGATCTCGCCGGCGATATCAAACGAAGCGGGCTCCAGGCAACGGTCGCACTCGCCGGTGGCGTGCGCGCGGACCATACCCGTGAGCAAGACACCGGTACCGGCGTTGGTAAAGACAACGTCGTAGTCGATGCCGTCCTGTAGCTGGTACTCCTTCTCGCCCACCGTGTAGGTGGCGACATCGACCTTACCGGTCAGCGGATACGAATCTCCAGGAAACTCGAGCTGCTCAGATAGATCGACGGTAACGCTCGGGAACTCAGCCATTACCACTGACCATTCTGTTGGGCGGCACCCTCGTTAAGCTGCTGACGGCAACGAGTAACGGTGCCGGTCAGGCTCTTGAGGTTCTCCTCCAGGTGCGTAAAGACCTGCTCTGCGTAGTCCTCGGCAGCATAACGCGTCTCGCGCTCGTACTGCTGGGCACGATCACGGATGTCGTCGGCCTGCTGCTGCGCTAAGCGGACGATCTCCTGCTCACCGGCAATGGTAAGGGCCTGCTGCTGAGCGTCGGCGATGATAGAATCGGCCTGAGCGGCAGCGGAAGCCATAAGCTCCTCGCGCTCCTTAAGGATACGGCGGGACTTCTGCCACTCCTCGGGATAGCTCATGCGGATCTCGTCGAGGATGTTGAAGAACACGTCGGCGTCGATGACCTTGAACTGAGCGTTCTTGCCGAAAGGCGGCTTGGCTTCCTCGATCAGCCCTTCGAGCTCATCGACCAAGCTGACGATCCTATCGCCAGGAAAATTCTCGCCCGGCATCCGGTCTCCTTTCATAGGTAACATATCATCGTGCTAGTTTACCACATGCCACCAGGCAATAAGAAACGTCACGAAAAGCGAAGTCTGAGCGCTTCGACCACGTTGGGCGGGACAAACGTCGATACATCGCTGCCGAGTGAGGCGATCTGGCGAACGACCGAGCTCGAGATATAGCCGTACTGCGGCGCACTCATGACAAAGATGGACTCCAGCTCGTTATCCAAGCGATAGTTGAGATCTGCCTGCTGCAGCTCGTACTCAAAGTCGGTCATGGCGCGCAGGCCCTTGACCACGGCCCCCGCCCCCTGCTCACGAGCGAAGTCGACCAAGAGGCCGGTGAAGGGCAGGACCTCGACGCCGTCGATATCGCCGAGCGCCTCGCGGGCCAGCGCCACGCGCTCATCGAGCATAAACGTCGTGCCCACACCGTTTTTACCCTGCGACTCGGCAACAGCGACGATCACGCTGGGAAAGATGCGGCGGGCGCGGCGGATTACATCGATATGGCCAAACGTAATGGGGTCGAAGGTGCCCGGAACGATGACGCGGTTAATGGTGTCACTCATGGGCGTCCTCCTGAAACGTCGTGGCATCGTTGTTGTCAGCATCGGTGCCGGCGTTATCACCCTCACCATCGTCATCGCCGACCCAACGAAGCAGATCGACCGAGGTGATGCCATAACGCTTCTCACGCACGGTCTCAAAACCTGCCGGATGCGCGCCCGCATCGGCAGCGGCATGCTCAAACATGGCATAAGCACCAGATGCAAGCAGACCCTGCTGAGCCAGGTTCTGCAGCAGCTCCTCGACCGGCTCGGCACCAAAAGCATATGGTGGGTCGAGCAGGACCAGATCAAAGGGGCCGCCCGGCACACGACCGCGCGAGGCACTCGCCAGCATGTCGCCCGCTACCACGCGCCAACGCGCACGGTCACAGCAGAGCGACTCGATATTCTTGGTAATGAGCCGCGCGGCGTTGCGATCGATCTCAAACGTCGTGAGCGAGCGGGCCCCACGAGAGAGCATCTCTAACCCTAAGGCACCGGAGCCGCCAAAGGCGTCCAGCACACGGACCTCGTCCAAATCGAAGTCGAATGCCGACATGACCATAGATGCGCACGCCTCGCGTACGCGATCAGTCGTGGGGCGGGTGACATCGCGACCACGGGGCTCCTCGATCTTACGACCGCGCCATTCGCCGCCGATGATTCTCATCCTCCGCTGACCTCCTTAAAAATGTGTCGATATCGCATGGCGACCGCATCGCGCAGGGGGCGCGTCGCCACGGAGTCAAGGGTGCAAGCATACCGCAAGAGCTCGACCGCGTCCAAATGTGCCCACTCAATCAGCTCCTCGTCGGCATCCAGGTCGACAAAGCGCAGGGTCACACCGCCATGTTGGCGGTACCCCAGGATCTCGCCCTCGTGGCGCAGACGCAGGTCCATCTGGGCGAGCGTAAAGCCATCCGAGGTCTTCTCGAGCGATTGTAGGCGATCTTGTGCTGCCGACGCGCCGCCGTTGCCCTTGGAGTGCGTCATGACCAGGCACGTGCCCGACACGCTGCCACGGCCCACGCGACCGCGCAGCTGGTGCAGGGCAGCCAAACCAAAGCGCTCGCCGTTCTCGATGACCATGACGGTGGCATTGGGCACGTCGACGCCCACCTCGACCACCGTAGTCGAGACGAGCACGTTGATCTCGCCACGCTTGAAGGCATCGATGACCCGATCCTTCTCCCCCGCCGGCATGCGGCCGTGAAGGCGCTCGACGGTAAGCCCAGGCAACGCAAGACGCAGTCGGTCGAGCTCGGTTGCCGTATCGTGCAGCGGCACGGGGACCGTCACGCGGCCCTCGTCGTCGTGGGCGATACCGGGCACGTCCTCCAGCTCATCGGCCGAGTCACTCGGCTCCACGAGCGGGCAGATCACGTAAGCCTGCTGGCCCTTTTCGTGCGCCTCACGGATGGCGCCATAGGCGAGGTCACGGCTCGACTCGGTCAGCACGCGTGTCGTCACGCCAGCGCCAGGGACGGGCCGATGGCGGATGATGCTCGTGTCCAGATCGCCGTAGACCGAAAGCGCCAGCGTACGCGGGATGGGCGTTGCCGTCATTACGAGCAGATCGGCACCGGGGCCCTTCGCGCGCAGGGCGTTGCGTTGGCCGACGCCAAACCGGTGCTGCTCATCGATGACCACGAGCGACAGGTGCTTGAACGCAACGTCATCCGAAAGCACCGCGTGGGTGCCAAAGAGCACGTCAAGCTCGCCCGATTCCAGCTGTGCATGGATGCGCTCGCGCTCTGCGGTCGGCGTAGCACCCGTCAGAAGCGCCCAGGACATGCCGGCCTGCGAGAGCAGAGGGCCAGTCTTATCGGCATATTGGCGCGCCAGCACGCCCGTGGGCGCCATAACGCAGGCCTGGGTGCCCGAATCGGCCGCGACAGCCAGTGCGCAGGCGGCGACGGCGGTCTTACCGGTACCGACATCACCCAGCAGCAGGCGGTTCATCACGCGCCCGCCATCGCACATATCGCGCAGGATATCCTGGAACGCGGCTTCCTGCTCGTCGCTCAGCGAAAACGGCAAGGCCTGCTTGAGCGCGGCCAGGTGATCGCCCGCGGTATGGGCATAGGGCACCACATCGACCAGGCCGCCGTCGTTGCGCAGGCGCAGCGCCAGCTGCAGGTAGAGGCACTCCTCGTAGGCAAGCCGTGCGCGCGCGATATCGCGCTCAGCCATGCTCGAGGGAAAGTGGATCGAGTGCAAAGCACGGGCATTGCTCATGAGCTTCCGCTTTGCGCGCAGCGGTGCCGGAATGGGATCAAAGGGATTGCCGACAACCTCGAGCGCGCCGCTTACAATGCGGCGCATCCATGCCTGGCTCACCCCATCGCTCACATAATGGACCGGCAGGATCGTGCCCGCGGCACGCCCGTCCTCGAGCTTTTCGAAATGCGGAGAGGCCATCTGCTTAAAACCATAGGCAAACTCGACCTTGCCCATCACGGCCAGGCGGTCGCCCTGCTTAAGCTGCTGGGCAATCCAGGGCTGGCGGAAAAAGGCGACCTGCAGCACGCCCGTCTCGTCAACGAGCGAGACCTCGGTCACCTGCATGCGCGGACGCGGCTGCTTTTGGACGATACGGTCAACCGTGGCGATGATGGTGCACACGATACCGATGGGCGCCATCTCGATGGACCACGAGCGGGTAAAGTCGAGGTATCGATGAGGGATATGGAGAAGGAGGTCCCCCACCGTCCGAATTCCCAGACGGCGAAGGGCCTCCTCACGTTTACCCGAAACATATTTGAGTCGCGCGATATCCTCGTCGAGCGCATTGCTCTGGGCAAAGCGCTCCGAGACGCGCGGCACGGAGCACAGCTCGGACATGGGCAGTTGCCTACTCGATCGAGAAGATCACGGGATAGAGCGGCTGCTCGCCACGATGGGCGTCAATCTCCAGATCGGGCTGAGCCTCCTCAATGGCGTCGACGATCTCCTGGAAGGCTTCATCGGACAGCTCCTCGCCGGCCAGAATCGTCAGCGCGTCACCCTCCTCTTCCTCCTGCATGCGGTTGATGCAATCGAGCGTGACCTGCTTCACATCGGAGCCGACCACGTCAATGGAACCGGCAATGATACCCATAACGTCACCGGAGTGAATCGGCGAGCCGTCGGAGGCGCTGGAGTCGCGCACAGCGCGGGTGACCTCGCCATCGCGGACTTCGCTGATGGCGTCGACCATAGCGGCGACGGCTTCCTCGAGCTCGGAATCGGGCAGGACCGCGAACAGCGCGGAGAAGGCCTGCGGAACGGTCTTGGTGGGAACGACGGCAACCTTCTTGTCGGTGCAGGCAGAAGCGGCAGCCTCAGCGGCCATGCGGATGTTACCGTTATTGGGCAGGATGATGACCGAGGTCGCGTTGACCTGGTCGACGGCGCCCAGCAGGTCTGCAGTCGAGGGGTTCATGGTCTGACCACCCGACACGATCACGTCGACGCCGAGGGACTTGAGGATATCGGCCTCGCCGGAACCGGCGGCAACAGCGACAAAGCCCAGCGCCTTGGCGGGCTCGGCGGCCTTCTCCTGGTCCTCATGGATCTTGGCGGTACGGTCGTGGGCCTCCATCTCCATGTTGTGGATAAAGACCTCATAGATCTGACCAAGCTGCAGCAT
Source organism: Collinsella sp. OM07-12 (assembly GCF_003438275.1). Taxonomy (NCBI): domain Bacteria; kingdom Bacillati; phylum Actinomycetota; class Coriobacteriia; order Coriobacteriales; family Coriobacteriaceae; genus Collinsella; species Collinsella sp. OM07-12. The sequence goes on along the minus strand of NZ_QSTQ01000002.1, from coordinate 33,947 downwards.
GTGCTCGAGCACCAGGTTGGGGGTGTTGGAGTGCACGTGAATCTTGTAATCGGGGTAAGCACCCACGAGCAGCTCGCAGTCGCCCATGGAGCCCAGGAACTTAAGGCATTCGTCCTCATCAAACGGGGCATCGGCCTTAAAGAGGAACTCGTTGCAGTAACGAAACTCCGAGCCCTCCCAGTCGTCGTTGGCCTCGATCTCAACGCGGTCGAGGGCCGCGTCGCGGGCAGAGCCAGCGGAGTCAAACATGGCGGAGAAATCCTCGACAACGGTGCTGCGACCAAGCGCGGCGGCAACAAAGTTCTCAAGGAAAATGGCAAATCCAAAGGCGCCGGAGTCGACCACGCCGTTCTCCTTCAGAACAGGCAGCAGGTCGGGCGTACGGGCGACGGACTGATAGGCCTCGACGACGATGGCGTCGAGCGCTTCCTCGGCCGAGAACTTCTTCTTCTCGCACTCGTCTGCCTTGGTCGAGACGTCGCGCAACACCGTGAGGATCGTACCCTCGATGGGCTTACGCACTGCCTGGAAGGCAACCTTGACGGCTCGGCGGAAGGCATAGGCGATGTTGGCGGACGTGATGGGCTCATCGGCAGAGACAAGGCCCTCGGCCACACCACGCAGAATCTGCGAGGTGATGACGCCGGAGTTGCCACGGGCACCCATCAGGGAGCCGTGAGTGATGGCGCCGGCGATGGCCTCCATGTCGGCGTCAGCAGGAAGGGCGGAAAGCTCCTTGGTCACCGAGGCGAGTGTGAGCGACATGTTGGTACCGGTGTCGCCGTCGGGTACGGGGAAGACGTTGAGCTTGTTGATCTCCTCGGCCTTGTCGGAAACAGCAGCCGCAGCGATCGGAAAACAGGTGCGAATGGTCTTTGCAATCATGGGTATTTGAATCTCCGTTTTCGGATGCTAGTTCAGACGGCTCTTGAGCGCGTCGATGTGAATGCCGATCTTAAGGCTGGCGGGATCGATCTGGGCGACCTCCTGCAGAGTGAAGGCAACGGAGCTCGAAAGATTGTGGCAGACGGACTTCATGTTGACGCCGTTCTCGAGCACGACGTGAAGGTCGACCGTGAGGCCGTTCTCGTCGGCGGAGACAAGCACGCCCTTGCGGAGGCGCTGACCGGCAAGCAGGCGCACGCTCTCGGCGCCCTGGAGCTGCTCGGCCATACCGACAACGCCATAGCACGTCATCGCGGCATAACCGGCAATATCGGCAATAACGTCGTTCGAGACGCTCAGGCTGCCGTTAATGGTCTCAGACACAAGAATCTCCTTATCTGGTGCTCGCGGCACCATCTCGTGGGAGCAATCATTCCAATATTCTACAACGAGCGCGCCATGTTGAGGTGGTGGGTCGCGGGATTACATCCTCGACACGAAATGTTGATATGGTAACGTTCGCGCCAGGCGATCGCGGTATGAAAAAACCCGCCGCATAAGCGACGGGTTTTACAACCTGGCTCCCCGGGTAGGACTCGAACCTACAACAGCGCGGTTAACAGCCGCGTGCTCTACCATTGAGCTACCGAGGAATTTAAAAGCCCAGCGGATTGGGCTGAAAAATTCTGGCTCCCCGGGTAGGACTCGAACCTACAACAGCGCGGTTAACAGCCGCGTGCTCTACCATTGAGCTACCGAGGAATAGGTGCGTGCTCTCAAGCAACGAAGTTTATTATACGGACGAATCAGCTCAGGGCAAGAACTTTTTTAAGAAATTTTCCGACCCAACCGTTGCGGCAAGGAGTGTCCCAAAGTGCCGGCAAAAAAGGAACGTCCCTAACTGCCGAAACGGAAACGCCGTGACTACTAAGACTCAATGTAGTCCTTGAGCTTGCTCGAACGGCTCGGGTGGCGGAGCTTGGCCAGGGTCTTGGACTCGATCTGGCGGATGCGCTCGCGCGTGACGCCAAACTCGCGGCCAACTTCCTCGAGCGTGCGGGGATGACCGTCGACAAGACCAAAACGCAGCTCGATAACCTTACGCTCACGATCGGCAAGCGAATCGAGCACCTGGGTGAGCTGCTCCTGCAGCATGGAGAAGCTGGCCGCATCGGGCGGAACGATGGCCTGGGAGTCCTCGATGAAGTCGCCCAGCTGGGAATCCTCTTCCTCGCCGATGGGAGTCTCGAGCGACACGGGCTCCTGCGAAATCTTCTGGATCTCGCGGACGCGGTCGGCACTCATGTCCATCTCGGCACCGATCTCCTCGGGGGTCGGGTCGCGACCCAGGTCCTGGAGAAGCTGCCGCTGCACGCGGACGAGTTTGTTGATGGTCTCGACCATGTGCACGGGAATACGGATGGTACGGGCCTGGTCGGCGATAGCGCGCGTGATGGCCTGACGGATCCACCACGTGGCGTACGTGGAGAACTTAAAACCCTTCTGGTAGTCGAACTTCTCGACGGCGCGGATCAGACCGAGGTTGCCCTCCTGGATCAGGTCCAGGAACAGCATACCGCGACCGACATAGCGCTTGGCGATAGAGACGACCAGACGCAGGTTTGCGCTGATGAGTGCCTGCTTGGCTTCTAGGCCCACGTTCTCAATGCGCGTAAGACGACGCATCTCGGCACGCGTGAGCTCAAGCTCGCCCGCCTCGGCAGCCTCGAGCTTCTCGGTGGCCTCGAGACCGGCCTCGATCTTCATGGCCAGATCGACTTCTTCGGAGGCGGTAAGCAGGTCGACCTTGCCGATCTCCTTGAGGTACATACGAACCGGATCGCCAGTCAGCATCACCGTGGAGGCATCGATGCCACGCACGCGGGAGCGTGAACGGGACGTGCGCACGGTGCGCTTCTTCTTGCTCTTGGAAGAACCCATCTCGGCGTCGGCCTGACGGGCCATCTTGAGCTCATGATCGTCGAGCGAGCCGGAATCGTGCTCGTCGTCGTCATCGAAATCGTCGGTATCGGTATCGTTATCGTCATCGTCGACGTCCATGGGGGCGTCGTCGTTACCGCTCGCGGAGATAATCTGGATGCCGCTGTTGCGCAGCGCGGAATACACCGCGGTGAGCTGCTCGTCAGAAACATCGATATCCTTCAGGGCGACCTGAATCTCGTCCTCGGTTACCGAAGTCCTGTTTGAGCCGTTGCCCATGAGCTTTGCAACGCAGGATTCCAGCCCAGTACCCGTGCTCTCAGTCTTTTTTGGCACAGATTCTCCCTTCATAGTCAACAGGACTCAATACTTTAGCACACACATAGACGTCTATACCCAAAAAGAGAACTGGATATAGGCGAGAATACGCTGGTTGACCACAACATCTAGGCCTGTTCGGTGCCCGCGGTCTCCAAACCGATCAAACGGAACGGGTCCGCCACGCCGCCGATAGACTTTTGCAGCTCGCGTTGACGCTGCGAATCCTGCGCGGCCTGCACGGTCAGCGCGCGGCGGGCCTCATCATCGAGCGATCGATCCTGGCGCAGCTTGGCCTGTGCGGCACGCATGCGGCGCTTAATGGTGTAGAGCTCGAGCGTATCGAGCATGAACACGATGTTCGTCTCGGTAGGGTGTTTGCTCGTGGCGGAGATGCGCCCGGCACTCACAAGCGTTGCCGCCTCGGGACACACCGAGCGCGCCGCATCCATGCAGGTCGCAGGATCGGTACCCGGCGGCGTTGCCAGCACGGCCCACGCGATGGACTCGTGGCGCGGGTCGACCCACTCGATGGAGCAGATGCGGTCAGCATACGTGCGGAACAGGTCGGGGTAGCTCGTGAGCATGGTCAGCAGCTCGCGCTCCCCTGCCAAGGACTTGCGCTCTAGATCGGTCAAAACCATAGGGAACGAGGCGTCTACCGGAGCACCGGCGGGCGCAGAGCCCATACCATCAGGCACGTCGATCGGCGGCAGGTCGTCGACGACCTCCACAGGAGCGGCACCGTAAGCATCGAGCGGGACATAGTCGTACGGCTCTTCCTCGACCGGCGCCGCTACTGCCGGCGTCGCGCCCGACGCCCAAGCACCACGAGATGTCCCTTGCAAACCAGACGACCGACCGCCCGCGCTACCAGATCGCTCGGCTTGCGCCCGCTGGCGTTCATAATTCTGCTCACGACGTCGTTCCGCATCTTCGCGCTTGGCGACATCGCGAAACACGCGACCCGAACTCGCGCGCACCGCCTCCAAATCCAAACCCAGCAGATCGGCAATCTGGATAAAGTACGTGTCGATCATATAGCTATCGCGCAGCGGATAGATAAGCGTCAGCGCATCTTCCAGCGCCTTGGCGCGACCGCCCGGCGTGGTGATGTCGCTCGCTTCCTGCAGCGAACGGTACACGAAGTCCATGAGCGGCTCGGCGGCGTCGATGCGCGCCTGCAGCTCCTTTCCGCCGTGCGCCGTGATGAACTCCATGGGATCGTTGCCGTCGGGCAGCACCACGCAGCGCAGGTCCATCGAATCCTGCTCGATAAACTGTATCGCGCGACGGGCGGCCTTCTGGCCCGCGGCATCGCCGTCAAACATATACACGATGCGCTTGGCAAAGCGGGTGAGCGTCTTGACGTGATGCTCCGTGAGCGCAGTGCCCAGCGTGGCGACGACGTTTTTAATCCCCGCCTCCCAACAGGCGATGCAGTCGGTATAGCCCTCTACCACGATAGCGGTATCCTGCGCGACGATAAACTCCTTGGCCCAATTAAAGCCGTAGAGGTTTCGCTTTTTATGAAACACGCTCGTCTCGGCGGTGTTGAGGTACTTAGGTTGGCCGTCTCCCATGATGCGACCGCCAAAGGCGATGTTATGCCCCTGCTCATCAAAAATGGGAAACATCACGCGGTCGTAGAAGCGGTCGGCAAGCTGCCCGCGCCCGCGACTCACAGCCACGTTGGCGTCGATCATCTCCTGCGGAGTAAAGCCCGCCTGCGACAGATGAGCCACCAGCATGTTACGACCCGGTGCAAAGCCCAGGCAGTAGCGGCGGCAGACGTCGCCACCCATGCCGCGGCTGGCGAAGTACTCACGTGGACGGCCGTCCTTACCGCGCATAAGCATGGTGTGGTAGAACTGGGCGGTCTCGGCGCACAGATCGTAGATTCGGGCACGCTTAGTACCGCGCTCGCGGCGGTCTCCGGTGTCGTGCAGCTCAATACCCGCGCGATCGGCTAAATAACGGATTGACTCGGGAAAGCTCAGGTTCTCGCGCTTCATGATATAGGTGAAGACGTCGCCGCCCTCGCCACATCCAAAGCAGTGCCACACCTGCGTGGCAGGGATAATGTGAAACGACGGGGTCTTTTCGCCATGGAAGGGGCAGCAGCCCCAAAACTCATGGCCGCGGGGCTTGAGCTCAACCGTTTCCTGCACGATGGCTACCAGGTCGGACGCAGCGCGGACCTGGTCTTTCTCCTCATCGCTAATCACGGATACTCACCCCCTGCTCACCCAAGTTATGACGGATATCATCGATATTACCCTCGACGGTCGCGATCAACTCGTCCAGGGAATCGAACACGCGTGACGGACGCAGCCAGCGCGTAAACGCCAGCGAAACGGAAGCGCCGTACAGGTCGCCCGTATACCCAATTAAGTTGGCTTCGAGATGCGCAGATGCCGCATCGTCGGCATACGTTGGCGGCAGGCCGACGTTGACAGCAGCGGGCCACACGGTGTCATCGACCAGCACCAGACCCTCATACACACCATCGGCAGGCACCTGAATGCCGCTGGGAACCTGCAGGTTTGCCGTGGGAAAGCCCATGCCAGAACCCTCGTGACGACCGCGAATAACACCGCCACGCACCATATACGGGCGGCCGAGTAACCCAGCAGCAAGCCCCACATGGCCCTGTCCCAGCTCGTGACGAATGCGGGTGGCGCAAATGGCCTCACCGCCCTCGCAAAGCAGGTCGTGACCATACACGTCAACGCCGCGCTCGGAACCCCAAACGCGCATCTCGGCAACACCAGAAGCACCGCCGCGACCCAGCCTAAAGTCGCTGCCAACGCGAATCGAACGAATGTCGACCACGCGTGACAACAGTGCGAGAAAACCGACATGGTCGAGTGCCGCAACCTCAGGCGTAAAGGGAACGGCCACCACTGCATCGACCCCGATTTGAGCCAGGGCATGCAGACGGTCGGCCGTCGTCATCAATTTTTGAGCGGGTGAAGGGCTCACGACAACGTCCGGGTCGGGATCGAAGGTAACTACGACCGCCTTGCAGCCATGGGCACGGGCATCACGGACGAGCGCCGCAATAAGCTCCTGGTGTCCACGGTGCACACCATCGAACACGCCGATGGCGATGGAGGCAGCACCCAAGTGCTCGCACTCATCAAACACATCGGCAGTAACGATGCGAGCCTCGTCCGACTCGCCCGCGAAAAAGATACGCGCGAGCTCGCGAGCGGAAAACATCATCGAACACCGCCGATTGCCTGCGGAAACACGTGCTCCATGACAAAGCGGCCACTCTCAATGCGAGCGAGCGCCTTGAGTCCTCCATCGAGCACCAACGCAAAAGGCGCCTTCGCGGTATCGAAATCGGCAAGCGCACGCTCAACGGGAATGCGTCGGCCGCAGAGCAGGTCGTCGGCAAGATTGCCAGGCAAGTCAACACGCGTGGCGCCCAGGGCCGCAATGGGATCCAGGGCAAAGCCAGCCGCGGACTCGGGAGAAAGCTCCTCGACCGCATGACAAGCGCCAATGGAAACAACACCGGAGGCCGTGCGGCGCAGCGCAGAAATGTGCGCGGCGCTCTCGCAGGCGCGGCCCAAGTCGCGAGCGAGCGCACGGATATAGGTGCCCTTGCTCACCGAGAACGCCACGGTCCACACACACGTATCACCTTCGCCGCCCACGGCGATCAGGTCGGCGGCATAGACCTCGACGGGGCGCGGAGGTAGGTCCACCGCATTGCCCTCGCGAGCAGACTTGTAGGCGCGAACGCCATTGACCGAGATAGCCGAAAACGCCGGCGGCACCTGCATCTGCGGGCCCAACATGGCGACCAAGCGCTCGCGGGCATAAGCCGGATCGCGCAGCTCGGGTGCAACGGGCACCGTGCGGACCGCCTCGCCCTCCGCATCATCGGTATTGGTCTCGGCACCAAACGAGATGTCGGCGACGTAGCTTTTGGTATCGAGCGTGAGCATGCCCAGCAGACGGGTGGCTTGGCCTACACCCACCACCATGACACCCGATGCCATGGGGTCGAGCGTGCCGGCATGGCCGACGCGCCGCTCATGGAGGGCGCGCCGGCATTGCGAAACCACATCGTGGGACGTGCAGCCCACCGGCTTATCGACAGCAAGCAGCATATTCAGTTGAGAAGGTGTACGACGAGCCATGTACCATCCAAAAAGTTAAAGCTCGACGGTCACCGAAGCGGGATCCTCCCCCACCAGCTCGGCCAGCATGGGAAGTGCCACGGTAAGCGTCTCGAGAATCGTTCCGTTGTTGGAGAAACCGGCGGCAGCGGGATGTCCGCCACCGCCAAAAGCAGCAGCGATCTCGGATACGTTGAGGTCGCCCTTGGAGCGCAGGTTGCCGCGCACCTTGGTATCGCCCTCAATGCCCTTCAGGAACAGGCAGACCTCGACGCCCATCACCGAGCGCACCACGTCAACCAGGCCGTCGCACTCATCCGAGGTGACACCGCAGGCCTCAAGGTCACTCTGGTACGCGTAGCTATACGCGACGCGCCCGTGGGCCACCGTCTTGATGCGGCCCATAACGATGGACTTGAGGTGCAAAAACTCAACGCGCATGCTCTGGTAAACCTCGAGTGCCACACGCGCCGGATCGGCACCGTGGGCAACCAGACGCGAGGCTGCATGGAACGCGGCGGCATCGGCGTTTTGGTACTGAAAACGGCCGGTATCGGTAACCAAGCCACACAGCAGGCAGGTCGCAACGCCATCACGTGCGACAATGCCGCAATTGTCCAAGAAGCGGTCGATGATCATGGCGCAGGCTGCAGCTTCGACGCGCCTCAGGCTGAGCTCGGCAAACTCCTCGCGCGCCGGATGGTGATCGAAGCACACCACATGCTTGGAGCGACGAAGCACCTCGGCGGAATTATTGAGACGCTCGACGACCGGTACGTCCACCGAGATGAACAGGTCAGGATTGCCGGTGTAGGCAGATGCCGGCACCAGGCGATCGGAGCCTTCCATAAAGCGGTAGATGCGCGGAACCGGGTCATCGTCTGCCAGCAGCAGGGCAATGTCCTTGTTGGGGAAAAACTTCATAAGCGAGAGGCCCAGACCCAGCACGGAGCCCAGGGCGTCGCCATCGGGGGAAGTGTGTCCCGAAATCGCAATGGAGGACGCATCCTCGATGAGCTCGAGGATGCGTCGCTGAATATCTGCAGACTCGCACGAGGCGAGGTCGGCGGAATTAGTCATCTAAAGCTGCCTCCTGGGCGGCATCCGCTATCGGGTAGCCGTCCTCGTCCTTTTCGATCGCAAGCGTGGCGGGAACGTTTTCCAGCGCACGTGTGATGCGCTCGGCCTCATCGGTCGAACGATCGATGCGAAAATCGAGCTCGGGCGTAACACGCCAATCGAGCGAGCGAGCCAACAGGCTGCGAATACGGCCCTTGGCGCTTGCGAGCGCCTCCATGACCTCATCGTAGCGGCTCGCATCGCACGACACGTACACGCGCGCGAACGAACGGTCCACCGCGACCTCGACCGCGGTCAAAGTAACCAGGTCGAGACGCGGATCGGAAACCTCAAAGAGCAGGATATAACCGAGCTTCTCGCGAAGCTGCTCGCCCAGACGGCGGGTTGCCTGCGTTTGCTTCATAGCGCTACCCCCTACTCGGTACGGGCAACCTGGTCGATACGGTAACCCTCGATCTGGTCGCCGGGCTTGATGTCCTGGAAGTTCTCCAGGCCAATGCCGCCCTCGGAACCGCTCTTGAGGCTCTTGGCCTCATCCTTGTAGTGGCGCATCGAGGCGATCTTGCCGTTGAAGACCACAATACCGTCGCGCACCAGACGCACGGAATCGGTTGCGGCGATCTCGCCCTCTTCGACGCGGACACCGGCGGCGATACCGACTTTGGGCACCTTGAAGGTGTCCAGGACGGTCGCGGTACCCGTGGAGACCTCGACCTCGGTGGGCTTGAGCATGCCGATACGGGCAGCGTCGAGCTCCTCGAGGCACTTGTAGATGACATCGTAGCAACGGATCTCGACGCCCTCGCGCTCGGCAGCGGAGCGGGCCTTACCGTCGGGACGGACACCAAAGCCGATGATGATGGCGTTGGAGGCGTCGGCCAGGACGACGTCGGTCTCGTTGATGGCACCGACTGCGGAGTGGATCGTGTTGATGCGCACCTCGGACTGGTCCATCTTGTCGAGCGAGTCCTGAAGGGCCTCGATAGAACCCTGAACGTCGGCCTTGATGATCAGGTTGAGCTCCTTGACCTCGGCGTCGGCAATGGTCTCGAAGAGGTTCTCGAGCGTGACGTGCTTAACGCGACTCTGCTCCTCGATACGGGCCTTGAGCGAACGCTCGTCGGCAAGGGCGCGAGCCTCGCGCTCGTCCTCGAACACGCGGAACTCATCACCGGCGTTGGGCACGGACTGAAGACCCAGAATCTCGACGGCGTCGGAGGGACCGGCCTCGGTGACGGCGTTGCCCTTCGGGTCGAGCATGGCGCGGACGCGGCCGTAGGTAAGGCCGGCGACCAGCGTATCGCCCACGTGCAGGGTACCGCGGGTGACGAGCACCGTGGCAACCGAGCCGCGACCCTTGTCGAGCTTGGCCTCGAGGACGTTGCCGGAGGCAAAGGTGTCGGGATTGGCCTTGAGCTCGAGCACGTCGGCCTGGAGCAGCACGGTCTCGAGCAGATCATCGATACCAATCTTCTGCTTGGCCGAGATGTTGACGAACATGTTCTGTCCGCCCCACTCCTCGGGGATGATGCCGTACTCGGTGAGCTCTTGGCGCACGCGGTCGGGGTTGGCACCCGGCTTATCGATCTTGTTGACGGCGACGACGATGGGTACGCCGGCGGCCTTGGCGTGGTTGATCGACTCGATGGTCTGGGGCATGACGCCGTCGTCGGCAGCCACGATCAGAATGACGATGTCGGTCACCTTGGCACCACGGGCACGCATGGCCGTAAAGGTGGCGTGGCCCGGGGTATCGATGAAGGTGATCTTGCGGTCGTTAATCATGACCTGCGAAGCGCCGATGGCCTGGGTAATGCCGCCCGCCTCGCCGGCAGCGACGCCGGTGTGACGGATGGCGTCGAGCAGCGACGTCTTACCGTGGTCGACGTGGCCCATGACGGTGACGACCGGTGCGCGCGGCTTAAGGTCGGCGGGATCGTCGTAGAACGAGAAGGTGTTCTCCTCCTCGGGGGTGATGATCTTGATCTGACGACCCAGGTCGTCGGCAACGAGCTCGACGAGGTCGTCGGACATGGACTGCGTCATGGTGAGCGGCGTACCCAGCAGGAACAGGCGCTTGATGATATCGTTGGCCGGAACGTCAAGCGCCTCGGCGAGCTCCTGGACCGTAACGCCCTGGGAGACCTTGATGGCATCGAGCTCCTCGGGGTTCACGCCCTGGGCCAATGCCTCCTCTATCTTGCGCTCCTCCTGAGCCTTTGCAGCCTCGCGCTCGCGCTTCTCCTTGCGCTTCTTGCGGCGACCGGTGGACTCGCGAGAGGCCTCCTCGACGGCGGCACGGGCCTCCTCGAGCACCTTCTCGCGGCTGTACTCCTCGGCCTCGCGAGCCATGCGGCTGTAGTGGTCCTCTTCGTTGTTGTGACCGCCCTTGCGCTTCTTGCCCTTGCCCTGCTTGTCGGGGTTGGGGAAGTCCATGCCGGCAGCGACGTTGTTGCTGGCGTTGGTGCGATGGCTGTGCGGGCGGCTCTCGGAGACGTTGCGCTCGGAGTTGTTGTCGGAGGCGTTGCGGTCGTTGCGACGGCCACCGCGGCGGTCGTTGTTACCGCCACGACGGTTACCGCGCTCGGCGGCGCGCTCGGCCTTGGCCTTGTCCTCGGCGTCCTTCTTCTCCTTGAGCACGGTCTCCTGTGCGGCGATCTGATCGAGCAGCGAGCGGAAGCGCGAACCGGAGTCCGAAGCGGGAACGGCGCGGCGCTGGGCCTCGCGGGCAGCCTCCTCCTTCTCGCGGGCAAGGCGCTCCTGCTCGGCCTTCTTCTTGGCCTCGGCCTCGGCGCGGGCAGCCTCCTCGGCAGCCTGGGCTGCGGCAAACTGGCGGCGCTCCTCCTCGCGAGCCTTCTCGGCGGCGATGCGCTCGCGCTCGGCCTCGGCGGCGCGAGCGGCCTCCTCGGCGGCGGCAGCCTCCTCCTCGGCCTGCTTGGCGGCCTCGACTTCCTGGGCGCGGGCCTCGATCACCGAGGCGAGCTGCTTGCGGACCATGGCGACATAGGCGTCCTCCAAGGTGGAGGAAGCGGACTTAGCGGGAATCTTCATATCGGCAAGATGACCCATCAGTTCCTTAGAGGTCATGCCGAACTCTTTGGCCAGGGTGGACACACGGACTTTTGCCATATGACTTCACCTACCCTTTCTGGCACCTTGGGTGCCTAGAGACTGAACGAGCGTGGGAGATGCGCCGGGACCTGCCCGGCGCGACCGCGCGCTAGATCAGGTCCTCCGCATCATCGAAGGCGTCGGTGTCGTGGACACCGCAGAAACGGGAGCCGGGACGAGCCTGGTTGCGGCACTGGATGCCGTCCTCGGACACGTACTCGCAGCGGCGGACGTCCTCGTCCTCCTCGTCACCGATCAGGTCGGCGGCGGGCTCCTCGTGAACGGGAACGTTCTTGAGGATGTCGGCGGCAAGCGTCTCGGACTTGATGTCGATGTGCCAGCCGGTCAGGCGCGCAGCGAGGCGGGCGTTCTGGCCCTCCTTGCCGATGGCGAGGGACAGCTGGTCGTCGGGCACGATGACGCCGGCGTAGGCCTTCTCCTCGTCGATGAGGACGCGGGTGACCTTAGCGGGCGAAAGGGCGTTGGCGACGTAGACGGCAGGATCGGCATCCCACAGGATGACGTCGACGCGCTCGCCACGGAGCTCGCCCACGACAGCGCGAACACGGCTGCCCTTGGGGCCGACGCAGGCGCCCACGGGATCCAGACGATCGTCGAGCGAGTGGACGGCGACCTTGGAGCGCTGGCCGGGCTCGCGGGCGATCGACTTGATCTGGACGGTGCCCTCATAGATCTCGGGCACCTCCTGCTCAAACAGACGACGCATGAGCTCGGGGTGGGTACGAGAGATGACAATCGGCGGACGGCTGTGTTCGCCGCGAACAGGCTGCAGGTTGGAGTTGGGGTCGCGAACGTCGATGATCACGGCCTTGATGTGCTGGTTGTGCAGGTAGCGCTCGCCCATCGGACGCTCGTTGCGCTCGTTCTCATAACGACGCTGGTCAAAGTGCGGAAGCTCGGCCTCGACGCCCTCGCGAATCTTGACGATCGTAAAGTCGGGGGTGGACTGCAGCACGGTACCGCTGATGAGGTCGCCGATGCGGCCGGAGAACTCCTCGTAGATCTGCTCGCGGGCGGAGTTGCGAACGATGGCGTTGATCTCGGCCTTGGCGTGCTGGGCGGCGATGCGGCTCGTGTTCTTGGGAGTGACGTCGATCTCCTCGAACTCGGTGAAGTTGCCCTCCTCGTCCATGGAATCGTCGATCGGCTCCAGGCGGTAGACATAGATCTTGCCGGTGGTGCGGTCGATGGTCACCTTGGCGCCCCACTCAAGATGCAGGATCTCGGCGTAGCTCTTGGCGAGCGACTGCTCCAGGCGGTCGATCAGGTAGAGCTGGTCGATGTGCTTCTCCTGGCAAAGCTCCATCAGGGCGGACATCATGTCGGATGCTGCCATCTTACTTTCCTTCCTTCGCGGGCTTGAAGTCGTAGGTGGGCTTCAACTTGCACTTTTTAACATCAGTGAAATCGAGGGTGACGGACTCGCCGTCCTCGAGCTCGAGGGTCACGTTCGTCTCGGTGGCGGCGGCAATCTTGCCGGCGTACTTGCGACGGCCCTCGGTGGCGGTGGAGGTGAGCTCGCAGTCCTCGCCCATAAAGCGGGCAAAGTCGCACGGGCGGCGCAGCGGGCGCGCCATGCCTGGGCTCGACACCTCGAGCGTATAGCTCGAAGAGATGGGGTCGAGCTCCTCAATCACATCGCCGACCCACTTGGTGTTGGCCGTGACGTCGTTGAGGGACAGGCTCTGACCCTCGGCACCCTCGATACGCACACGCACGCAGGGGGCCTTGGTGGCACCCACGAGCTCGACGTCGACGATGTCGACATCGTGCTGGGGAGCGACGGCCTCGAGCGCGTCGATGATCGCCTGCTCGGTCTTGGTCTTGACCATTGCGGCACCTCCATCCATACAAAAAAGAAGCGGGGCCGAAACCCCACTTCTTTCAATTACAACTTCATTTGCAAGCAAACTATACCAATACCTGCGGAAACACGCAAGTGCCGCAGAAACCCGCAGGTCAGCGTGCCCACAGCATCTCCACAAGAATAAGACAATTGACCGCAGGCGCTTTGGGCAGACAAAACAAAACGGGGGGGGCAACCCAGCCGGATCGCCCCTCGTCGTTTATGCGTCAGCTATGCATGCAGCGTTTACTTGACCACCAGGTTGACCAGCTTGCCGGGCACGCAGATGGCCTTGACGACCGTCTTGCCCTCAAGCCACTTGGCAACGGCTTCCTCAGCGGCAGCCTGCATCTCCTCGTTAGAGGCATCGCGGGCCACGTCGATGCGGCCACGGACCTTGCCGAGCACCTGGACGACGATCTGCACCGTGTCCTCAACGGACTCGGCCAGGTCGAACTCGGGCCAGGCGGCGGTGTAGGCGTTGCCCTCGCAGCCGAGTGCCTCGTGCCACAGCTCGTCGGCCCAGAACGGGCAGATGGGCGCCAGGACGCTCACGATGTCCTTGGCCACGCCGTAGCACAGCGCCTTGTCGCGGGCGGTACCCTCGGTGGCGTTGAGGTAGGCGCTCGCCGCGTTGACGAGCTCCATGACGGCCGAGATGGCAGTGTTGAACTGGCCGCGGTCAAAGTCCTCGGTGCACTTGGCGATGGTGCGGTGACGCTCGCGATAGAGCTTGAGTGCGGCCTCGTCGAGCACGGACTTGTCGAAGGCCACGTTGGCATCGCCAGACTGGACGAGCTGCCAAACGATACGCCAGGCGCGCTTGATAAAGCGGTTGGCACCCTCGACGGCCTTGGGATCCCAGTCGAAGTCCTTCTCGGGCGGGGCGATAAACAGGATCGCCAGACGCATGGTATCGGCGCCGTAGGGCTCGATAACCGAGCTCGGGGGCACAACATTGCCCTTGGACTTGGACATGGTGTCGCCGTTTTCGTCCTTGACCATGCCCTGACACAGCAGGTTGGTGAAGGGCTCGTCCACGCTCAGCAGACCCAGGTCGCGCAGCGCCTTGGTAAAGAAGCGGCTGTAGAGCAGGTGCAAAATGGCGTGCTCGATGCCGCCGATGTAGTTATCGACGGGCATCCAACGGTCGGCAGCTTCCTTGGAGAAGGGCAGCTCGGTGTTGTGCGGGTCGGTGTAGCGCAGGTAATACCAGCTGGAGCAGGTGAAGGTGTCCATGGTATCGGTCTCGCGCTTGGCCGGGCGACCGCAGACTGGGCAGGTGGTCTCGTAGAAGTCCTTGCACTCGGCGAGGGTCTCGCCGGCGCCCAGGTCCAGGTTCTCAGGCAGCGTCACCGGCAGCTGATCCTCGGGAACGGGCACGATACCGCAGTGCTCGCAGTGGATGGCCGGGATGGGGTTGCCCCAATAGCGCTGACGGCTGATGAGCCAGTCACGCAGGCGGAACTCGACCTTGCGACGACCGCAGCCCATGGCCTCGAGGTCGGCAACGATGGCAGACTCGCCCTCGGAGTGCTTACCGCCGCGCATGCCGGTGTACTTGCCCGACTGCACCAGCGTACCCTCGGCGGCATGGGCGCAATCCCAGTCGACGGTCTCGGCATGGAAGGTGTCGATGGTCTCGCCGCTGGCCTCGACGGCAGCGCGATCCTCATCGTCCAGAATGATCGGCACGATCGGCAGGTCGTACTTGCGGGCGAACTCAAAATCGCGCTGGTCGCCGCAGGGAACGGCCATGACGGCACCGGTGCCGTAGTCGGCCACGACGTAGTCGGCAACCCATACGGGGATCTTCTCGCCGTTGACGGGGTTCACCACGTAGCGACCCGTAAAGGCGCCGTGCTTCTCGAGGGTGCCCTGGGCGCGCTCGACGGCAGAGATATGCTTGGAGTCCTCGACGATCTTGGTGACGGCTTCCTCGTACTGAGTGCCCTCGACGAGCTCGTGCAGACGAGCGTACTCGGGAGCGAGGACAAAGAAGGAAACGCCAAAGAGCGTGTCGGCGCGCGTAGTGAAGACGGTGATCTTGCCCTCGTCGCCCTCAATGGGCTCGCCATCGGCATCGCACAGGGTAAAGTCGACCTCGGCGCCCTCGGAGCGGCCGATCCAGTTAGCCTGCATCTGCTTGACGCGCTCGGGCCAGCCGGGAAGCTTCTCCAGGTCGTCGAGCAGCTCCTGGGAGTACTCGGTGATCTTGTAGTACCACTGCTCGAGGTCGCGCTTCTCGGGCTCGGTGCCGCAGCGCCAGCACTTGCCCTCGGTTACCTGCTCGTTGGCCAAAACGGTCTTGCAGGTGGGGCACCAGTTAACCGGGTTCTTCTTGCGGTAGACCAGGCCCTTTTCCCACATCTTCTCAAAGATCCACTGACCCCAGCGATAGTAGTCGGGGCTGCAGGTCTTAACGGTACGATCCAGATCGTAGGAGAAGCCCATGCGCCTCATCGTGGCGAGCGCCTGGTCCATGTTCTTATACGTCCAGGCGGCAGCCTGCGTGTTGTGCTTGATGGCGGCGTTCTCGGCGGGCAGGCCAAAGGCGTCAAAGCCGATGGGATGCAGCACGTCAAAGCCGCGCATGCGGGCCTGACGGGCCATGGCATCGCCGATGGTGTAGTTGCGCGCGTGGCCCATGTGCAGGTCGCCCGACGGATACGGGAACATCTCGAGCACGTACTTCTTGGGCTTGGTGGCATCGGTGTCGACGGCAAAGAGGTTGGAGTCCTCCCAGGCCTTCATCCACCGGGACTCGATGGCCTGCGCGTCGTAGGCAGGAATCTCGTCCTTATGATCTGTGCAATCGCACATATCAGCTCCTTTAATCTTTAATGGGGTCGGTCGGCTTAGCTTTATTCGCTACTGCGAACAGTCCTGCGCAAGACGAAGAACACATTAAGTGCTCTACTTTGCGTGCGGAACTTGTAGCGAACAAAGCTAAGCCGCCCGACCCTAAGGTTGACTCGCATGATGATAGCAAATACAACAAGCGAGATGTCTGCGACTTGCAGGCATCTCGCTTTATCTAAATAACGTGGTTGGAACTCAACCTTTATGTGCAGCTCTTATCCTATCGATAAGACACAGACTGCTGGGAGTCTTTCACGACAACGTCGTGGGCTCCGCCTTCGACGATCGAGGTCGAGCTTACCAGGGTCAGACGTGCCTTTTCCTGGAGCTCGGGGATCGAGAGGGCACCGCAGTTGCACATCGTGGACTTGACCTTGTAGAGCGTGCCTCCCACGCCGTCCTTAAGGGAACCGGCATAGGGAACGTAGGAGTCGACGCCCTCGACGAAGCTGAGCTTCGCCGCGCCGCCCAGGTCGTAGCGCTGCCAGTTGCGAGCACGCGCAGAACCCTCGCCCCAGTACTCCTTCATGTACTGGCCGTTGACGTTGACGCGCTCGGTCGGGCTCTCATCGAAGCGGGCGAAGTAGCGACCCAACATCATAAAGTCGGCACCCATAGCAAGGGCGAGCGTCATGTGGTAGTCGTATACGATACCGCCGTCGGAGCACACGGGCACGTAGACGCCGGTCTCCTCGTAGTACTCGTCGCGAGCGCGGCAGACGTCGATCAGCGCGGTGGCCTGGCCACGGCCAATGCCCTTGGTCTCGCGGGTAATGCAAATGGAACCGCCGCCGATACCGACCTTGATGAAGTCGGCACCGCAGTCGGCCAGGAAGCGGAAGCCCTCGGCGTCGACGACGTTACCGGCACCGACCTTGACGTCCTCGCCGTAGTTGGCGCGAATCCACTCGATGGTGCGCTTCTGCCACTCGCTGAAGCCCTCGGAAGAGTCAATGCACAGGACATCGGCACCAGCCTCGATGAGCAGCGGCACGCGCTCGGCATAATCGCGGGTATTGATACCGGCGCCGACCATGTAGCGCTTGTCGTTATCGAGCAGCTCGTTGGGGTTGGTCTTGTGGCTGTCGTAGTCCTTGCGGAAGACGATGCCCATAAGGTGATCGTTGTCGTCGACGATAGGCAGAGCGTTGAGCTTGTTGTCCCAGATGACGTCGTTGGCAACCTTGAGGCTAATGTTCTTGTCGCCCACGATGAGCTGCTCACGCGGGGTCATGAACTCGGAGACCTTCTTCTGGTGGTCATCGCGGCTGGGGCGATAGTCGCGGCTGGTGACGATACCCAGGAGCTTGCCCTTGGGAGTGCCGTCGTCGGTTACCGGCATGGTGGAGTGACCGGTCTTCTCCTTGAGCTCGATGACCTGCTCCATGGTCATGTCGGGGGTCAGCGTGGAATCGGACTGAACAAAGCCGGCCTTGTGATCCTTGACGGCCTTGACCATAGCGGCCTCGGACTCGGGGGTCTGGGAACCGTAAATGAAGGACAGGCCACCCTCGGTAGCGAGCGCGACACCCATGTCGACGCCCGAGACGGACTGCATGATGGCGGAAACCATGGGGATGTTCAGGGTGATTGCCGGCTTCTCACCGCGCTTAAAGCGGGTCAGCGGCGTCTTAAGAGAGACGTTGTTGGGGATGCACTGCGAGGACGAGTAACCAGGGACCAGCAGATACTCCGAAAACGTGTGGGACTCACCGGGAAAGAACGTAGCCATGTTTCTCCTTTTTCCATGCGACCGGTCGGCTGCAGGCCTCGTAGGACCCAGCCCAACCTTGGGCGCCCAATACTGGGGAAGTATCTTAACGCACTTTGACTGCTACAATGCATGATTTAAGAAGAGCACACGAGGGCTTGACGCAGGCATTGCGTTTGCCCAGCAAACACTTTAGCGGGAAGACGTGGGGCACATGGAGCACAAGACGGCGGCGCGACTGGTCATTCAATCGTGCGACAACGATCTGCCGGGCGTGTTCGGCCACGGCCGCGTCTTGCTGCTGCAGGGTATCGCCCGCGAGCACTCGCTCAACCGCGCCGGCAAGCGAGCCGTAGCGGTCTACAAGGGCCTGCAAGCAGAAATCAACCAAGCGATCGCCACCAAGGCCAACGACCTCATCGCCAGCATCAAAGAGTAGCTAATTTGGGACGGGGCTTTTTTAGCTACCCATCCAGAGCATTCTTGACTCATAGCCAAAAATTGACATTGGGTAGCTAAAAAAGCCCCGTCCCAAATTAGCTACTTGCGGAGGGCGTGGTCTAGGGTGGCCGCTACTGCCAGAGGATCGTCGGTGCCGGCGAAAAGGCGGATGGTACTCCCCTGCTTGCCGTGTGGAGCAGAAAGGCGCGTCGCGGCGCCGCCGGCGGGCGATGTGCGAAACTCCCCCGGCAAAGCCTCGAACAGCTCACCTGCGCTGCGCTCGATAAGGTCAAACTCAACTACCGGACCAAAGCCGTGCTCGAGGATTCCCGTTGCAACTGCATGATCGGGATGCGAACTCAGCCCGGGGTAACGCACATTGCGCACCATCTCGTTCGCAGCCAAATACTCTGCCAGCGCACGGGCGCGGTCAAAGTGCGATTGCATGCGAGCGTTGAGCGTCTCGAGCCCGCACTCCAGCACGTCGGCCTCATCAACATTCAGATCAAGCACAGGCGCACCGCAGCCGGTAAGCAACGCATGCGCGCACTCGGCAGCGGTGTCCACACGATGCCGTTTGAGCTGCGAGCGCGCAACCGACGCCGCCACAAGCTTGCGCGGAGCCCCACCGGCACACACACGATCAAGGGCCTCGAGCGACAGCACGGCTCCCAAGCGCAGCGGATCGCACCCAAAGACGCTTGCCACAGTGTTATCCACCACGAGGAGTGCACGGGCATCACGAGCCGCGCGGCCCAGAGCACGAAGATCGGGCACGCGCAGGCCAAACCCGCCAATGGAGTTAACGAACCACCACAGATGCGGGCCCGCGGCATCAAACGAAGCATCAAAGCCCGCGGACGCGGCGTCAAACGCTGCAACCGACAGCTCCCCCACCATAGCCACGTTGAGGGCATCAAAGCCGTGCGCAAACGCATCGACAAAGTCATCGGCAAACGCAACTAGGCGGTCACCGGGGCGCACAATCCCCAATTGCGACAACGCTGCTGGCACATGCGAGGCCGTGAGCAACCGCGCTTCACGCGCGCCGGCCCTCAAAGCCCAGGCCTCTTCTAGCTGCTGTACGTCCACGCGGCACCGTCCCTTCATAAGCAAAAACCCACGATGCGGGTGTTCCCCGCATCGTGGGCAACGGCTGCAGTATAGCGCCGATAGACGACCAATCGCCTAGATATTGAGTACGTGGCAGGTCACGCTCGCACCCGGAGCGTCAACGGACACGCCATAGGCCTCCGGATAGATGCGCGTCGAAAACACGAGCGCGCCATCATTCACAAACACCTCGACCGACGAGACATCGGCGACAATGCGCACGTTACGAACCTCGTCGACGGGCTCCCAGCGCACGGTACGACCGCAGCCGGCAGAAGCGCGACCTTCATCGGTAAATCGCATCTCAAAGCGCGAGGGCAGCTCGCCCTCGGCGGGCATAAACGCCAGTTTCAGCTCGCCATCAACGGTTGCGGTAAACGCGCCTTCGATACCGCCAACAATAACGTCAAAGCAGGTATCGCCGGCAACCTCCAACGAGCCCACCCCCACACGCACCGAGGCATAATGGCGCTCGATCTCGCGCGCCGGCTGCTGCAGCACCACGCCGCCGGCACCGGTTGTAAGCTCACGCGGCACCGTCATGCAGTGCTGCCAGCCGCACACCACGGTGGGCACGTTGCCATAGGTCGGCTCATCGGGCATGCCCATCCAGCCGATCAGCATGTGGCGACCGTCCTCGGCCGTGAACTCCTGCGGAGCATAGAAGTCAAAACCGGCGTCCCACAGGCGGAACTCGCCCAGCTCATAGGCACCGTCGCCGCCGGTAATGTCGCCTGTTACAGGCATGTAGCCAGCAGCGTATACGTTGCCGCGGTCCCAACGACCGCCTTCGAGCCCCTGAGGAGAGAAGGACAGGAACTTCACCGGCACACCGTCATCGGTCTTAAGCTCAAGATACCCCGGGCACTCCCACATAAAGCCGAAACGCTCGGGCGTAGACACACGGCTCTCGAGTTCCCAGCTCAACATATCGGCCGAGCCATACACCAGGATCTCGCCCACATCGCGCCCGGCACCCTCGCCGTGCATCGCACAAAAATGGCTTTCGATATGCGGTCCATCCACGCGACGACGGGCGCCCAGCACCATGTGATAACGCCCGTCCGCGTCACGCCACACCTTGGGATCGCGCACGTGGCAGGTCAAATCCTCGGGATAATCATCGGACGCCAGCACCACGCGCTTTTGGGTGAACTCCCGACCGGCAAGACCATCAATGCTCTCGACATAAACAGTATCGGCTCGTCGACCGGTATTGACGTAGTCGTACGTGCCGTCTGCATCGGAAAGCTTAACGTTGCCCGTGTACAGCACGCGAATGCGGCCGTCCTCAGCAAGCGCGGAGCCCGAATACACGCCATGGCAATCGAACGGCTCGTCGGGCAGCAGCGGGGCGCCAACGTAGTCCCACGTCATAAGGTCGCGGCTCGTCGCATGACCCCAGACCTTAACGCCACCCTCGACATCAAACGGCGCATATTGAAAATAAGCGTGGAACACGCCGCCCGCTTGGCAAAGACCGTTGGGGTCATTGAGCCAACCCGCCGGCGGCATAATATGGAAGTGCTGGCCATACGCGCCATGACCGCACTCAGAGGCGGCAGCGTCAACAGCGGCAACCAGCTTTGCAAGGTCGCGACCAAGTGCATTAGACATATCAAAGTCCTAACGGATCGAAAGTTACACGGCACCAGATATCGGCACCAGATACGGGAAACGCCCGCGAGCATACAACCCGCGGGCACCCCCTCAATCAAAAGCCCTTAGGCCTGCTCGGAAGCCTTGGGCTCGTCCTTGTACAGGACAAACGAGACGCCAAAGGAAACCAGCGCGGCGACCGCAAACATGATCGCGTACTGCACGGGCTGGGCCAGGCACAGCAGGATACCGAAGATACCGGTAACGCCCGTGCCGGAGGCAGCCAGCGAGGTGAGCGCGCAGACCAGGGCACCGCAGCCGCCGCCGATGCAGCCGGCGATGAAGGGCTTAAAGAAGCGCAGGTTCACACCAAAGATGGCAGGCTCGGTAATGCCCATAAAGGCGGACAGAGCCGAAGGAAGCGCCAGGCCCTTGATCTTGGCATCGCGGGTCTTAAAGGCAACGGCAAGCGCGGCGCCACCCTGGGCGATATTGGCAGCGCTAGCGATGGGCAGCCAGTAGGTCACGCCGTACTGGGCGAGCTGGCCCAGGTCGATGGCGGTGTACATCTGGTGGATACCGGTAACGACCGTGGGGGCATAGAACAGGCCGACGATAAAGGAACCGATGCCGAAGGGCAGGGTCAGCAGGGTCTGGATCAGACCGAGGATGGCGTTCTCGGCCCAAACAAAGATGGGGCCGACGGCAACGAGCGTCACGAGCACGGTCACGAACACCGAGACAAGCGGGGTCACAAAGAGGTCGAACATCTCGGGGACAACCTTGTGGAGACGCTTCTCGAGGAAGGCGAGAATGGCGCAGGCGATAACGATGGGAATCACATGGCCCTGATAGCCGACCCACTCAAAGCTGTACACGCCGGGGATGACGGTGACCATGGTCTGCACGCCCTCGGAGGCAACCGTGTAGGCGCTCTGCAGCGAGGAGTTGATGAACGCACCGCCGACGACGGCACCCAGGTACGGGTTGGCGCCAAAGGCCTTGGCGGCGGAGTAGCCGATCAGGATCTGCAGAATGCCGAAGGACGCTCCCGAGACCAGGTCGGCGATCTTGTAGATAAAGTTATTGGTGTCGAGCGCGATAAAGCCGTTGGAGGCCATAAAGTTGAGGGCGCTCATGATTCCCAGCAGCAGGCCCGAAGCCACGATGGCGGGGATGATGGGGACAAAGACGTCGCCGAGTACCTTAATGGCGCGCATAAAGATGTTCTGCTGCTGCGCCGCGGCCTCCTTGACCTCGGCCTTGGTGGCAGCCTCGACGCCACTAAGCGCGATGAACTCCTCGTAGACCTTGTTGACAGTGCCGGTGCCAAAAATAATCTGAAGCTGGCCCTGAGCCTCAAAGACGCCCTTGGCGCCGTCGACGTTCTCGATGGCCCCCTTGTTAACCTTGGCGTTATCGGCGATCACCAGGCGAAGACGCGTAGCGCAGTGCGCGGCCGAAACAACGTTGTCGGCGCCACCGACGTTGTCGAGCACCTCTTGGGCTGATTTGCGGTAGTCCATGACTTCCCTTTCCTCCAACGGGCGTATGTGCACCCGGCCATCTTTGACACTTATACTGTAATCGTTTTCAGTTATATAAGTCTGTAATCGTTTTCATAGTAGGGTGAACGGTAGGAAAAAGCCGGCGAAAGGTAGTTTTAAGGCAAAAACAGGCAACTCAGAGGCAGACAGACGTGCCCAAAACCTAGACATTCATAAGCTGATGGCCGAGCTTGAGCGTCTTGAGACCGCTCTCCCCCTCCACGCCATCGAGCGTGTTGAGCAACATATTGGTCGCCTCGACGCCACTGGTCAGGTAGCCATAGTGCACGGTGGGAATGCCGCCCGTCAGCGCGCGCAAAAACGCGTTGTCACCAAAACCGCTTACGCGGTGCATGCCCTCGCCCACGCCGCGAACCTCATCGATGGCACGCAGCGCACCCGCCGCCATGGTGTCGGTCGCGCAGGCGATAAACGAAACATCGGGAGCGGCGGAAAGCAGTTCACGCGCCGCACCATAGCCCGAGTCGAGCGTAAAAGACCCCTGGCGAATCAGGCTCGGATCAAGCGCCACGCCCGCGGCGCGCAAGCCAGCCTCAAAACCGCGACGGCGGTCATAGCCAGCAGCGCGGTCCTCCTCGGTAACTCCAATGTAGGCAATCTTGCCATCCACGCGACCCGCAAGCGCATGACCCAGCTCAAAGGCGGCCTCGTAATCGTCGTGATAGACGCACGCCGCGCCCTCAACATTCTGACCGATCAGCACGATGGGCACGCGGCACGACTCAATCGCCCGGCGATGCTCGTCGGTAATCATGGTTGCCACCAGCACAATGCCATCGACCGGGTGGTTTTGGAATAAATCGAGGTATTCGAGCTCGCGATCGGCCGCGTTGTCGGTATTGGCAAGCAGCATCTGGTAGCCACGGCGACCGAGCACCTGGCCAATGCCGGCGGTAATGCGGCTCACGGATTCCGAGTTAATCTTAGGTACGATGACGCCGATGAGCTTGGTGGAACCGGTGCGCAGCGCGCGAGCCTGGCTGGACCGCACGTATCCGGTCAGCTCAATCGCCTGCTTAATGCGCTCGGCCTTGTCCGTCGATATGTAGCCACCGTTGAGGTAGCGCGAGACGGCGGCGCTCGAAACGCCGGCCAGCTCGGCCACATCTTTCATCTTTACCACGAGTACCCCTGTCGTTGAAATCGCTTTCACCATGATACCCGTGAAGACGGCATGCGAACCAAATCGGCCCACTCAGGTCGAGCAAACGTCAGCGAGCGGGCAGCTGCCGTGGCGAGGTGCCGCGAAAGAGGAGCGAAGCGTACTTTATGTACGCGAGCGACGGTTTGAGCGGCAGATCGCCCGGCAGATGTTCGCGCAGCGTCGACCGGTCCGGCGTTCGGTAGAACGCCGGAAATAGTTAGCCGTGGTACTCGCCGTTGTACTGGATGAGCGTCAGGTCTTCCACGCCGTCGAGCGCGCGGATGGCGTCGGCATAGGGCATATCAACGCCGTCCGAGAACACCTCGACGGCCGTCTCGACCTTGTCACCGCGCATGGTCTTGGACTTGACGGTGAACTTGGTGCGGCCAAAGGCGCGCACAATGTCGTCGCCGGCGGTCTGGCCCGTGTAGTGGATGACCATCATGTACACGCGCGCCTTGTCCTGGTGGCTCGCAAAGCCGGCAATCATCACCACAATCACCACCGCCGTGAGCCCCACGAGCGCATACATGCCGGCACCCGCCGTAATGCCCGTGGTAATGGCCCAAAACAGATACAGCAGGTCGAGCGGGTCCTTGACCGCCGTGCGGTAGCAGACAATAGACAGAGCACCGACCATACCGAGCGAGATAACCACGTTCGTCGAGATCGCGAGCGTGACCATGCAGGTGAGCACGCACATGCCCACGAGCGTCACGGCGAAGCTGCGCGAATACACCACACCGGTAAAAAAGCGCTTGTACACGTAATAAATCAAGATGCCCATGGCGAGCGCCACGAGCAGCGACAGGCCAATCTTGGCAGGATAGACCTGACCAAACCCACGCTCAGCGGCACCATATCACGCACCAGCTGTGGGCAAAACTCGGTAAACTTGACCTCCATCACCAGTTTGCCGGGCTCCAGTACGGGCAATGCGGACAGCGTTGCATCAAAAATGTCAAAGCTTCCCACCGCCGCGTGCATGTTCATGTCAAACGAAATGCGCACGGTACCTTCGTCCATCACCCACGGCTCACGCTCATAGTCCACGATGGCCCACGGGCGCATCATGTTGTAGATGCACTCGATGTAGAGCTCGCGACAGAGCGGATAGGGGCTCCTCAGCAAAAAGCCGTAGTCGCCAGCCAGAATCTGCTCAAACTCACCGCGTGTAAGTGGCGCGTCCTCCTTGTAGATCCAGCTGCCGTACTTCTTTTTGCGCTCGAGCTTAATCACCTTGTCGCTGCCGTTATAGATTTAGAACAAACGAATACCCAAACCCCTCTTAATCGCCTTATTCAAAACGTCGTTAAGTCGCTTAGGCCAATTCGAAATAAAGAATAGACAAGTGCAGCATGCGCAAAATGAATCATTGTTCAGACGATCAATCTCGTTGAGCAAAAGTTCAGAATGATTGATGTCCGCCACAGTCGCAGCTAAGTCAGCCATACACTCGTTTGCATTTTGCGTCGCCTGTTCATTAGTTAACCATAGCGACCTCAGGGCATGAACGGCAATAATGCAAGCAAATGTATAGCCATCAATACGCCCAATATCCGCAAGCGAATCTCCCCTCCTGGCAACCCAGTCCTTGTAAGATCGCTGGCCAAAAATCACATCTGAAGGAACAAGGGCATCATCCAGAGAGAAAAACTTCGAGGGATCAAAATCACGATATGCTTCAACCGATGGATAGCTTAGATATAGCTGACCCATATCAGTGCTGTCGCAGTAATAGTCTTGCATTAGCTCAAGCCGCTTAAAATCGAGCCGATTGTCCTGAGGATCTAAGTCAAATATAAGCAAGGTGTCTGTAAAACTGGATTCGAGAAGCTGGGCCGCATCATCTTTATCCGAAAGAAGCTCTGCGACAAAGGATTTAAGATCAATGGACTCGAAATCGCAACCGCATTCTTGAAAGAGCTTGTCTAGAAAGTCATGAACATTAATCTCGACAGGAACAATTTGATGATCATCTGCGAGGCTAAAAGAATCAAACATGCGCTCCATCAGCTGAGGCTCGCGTTTAGCACCTTCGACAATGAGCAGGACGTTCTTTACGGACGCATTGTTCATGACTAGTCAAACTCTCCGGCACGGAGGAGCTTCTCAATGTTGTTGCCAAGCCTCAACTCGCGATCGGTGGAATCGGCCAAAGTTCGAATGCCCCCTTTTGCAGAGATTTGATAAACGCAGTCAGGCCTCATTACGCCATTCTTAACAAGCGAGGTATTGTGGGTCGAGCACAGTATCTGACACGATGCCTTTGAAGCAAAGAGCTTCAAAAGGCTCTCTGCCATCTCAAAGTGACAAAAAGCGTCAAACTCATCTATGAACAAAAAGCTGGCCGACTCGTTAAGCTCAAGCTCAGAGAACAACTTAACCAGAGTTCTTGTACCGCTAGAACATGCCTCGACAAACGGGATGCATCGCATGGGATGATTGAAATACAGAACAGGTAAGCCGTCGGACTCTTTAATAACGATCAGGGACTCATCGACTCCAAAATTGCGAATAAATGACTCGAATTCCGCGACCTTGTTCTCGCGTATGATCTTGTCGATTACCTTTCTTGTTTCAAACCCTTTCAATCGAAAACTGTCCATGCGAATCAGTCTCATGCGCGAGACAAATCGGCGCAACTCCGCCAAGACGCCTAAAACATTAGTTGGAAGACTGCTCGTTATGTATGAAAGAAGGCTCAACGAGGTATCGGAGAATTCAAAATTGATCCCAGCAGCACCGATTCGTTCAAGATGGTTCTCTTCGAAAACGCCGCTTGCATTATTGAATTCGAAAATTCGTTCCCCATCAATCAATAGGGTCTCGTGAAGCCAAGTAGTCGGAGAAGTCTTCTCATAGCAGTAATTGATTTCGCGACCGTCAAATTCAAAGACATAGGTGAACTGTGCCGTACCTCGCCCGCAGTCAGCACTCAAAAACAGACGATCATCCTGGTCAGAATAATCGAATGCCTTTGGAAAGCCGAGTGTAATGTCGAATAAAGCTGAACCGAAATTCGATTTACCAGACGCATTTCTGCCGATCAAAAGTGCAGTTTTCACGGTTCCGTTTTTAACGTTATTTTCTGCAAACTGGTAATCACGAGAAGCTGCGAAATTAAATGAAACCGGAGTCGAAAAATTCCTATAGCCATCAACAGTAAAACGCTTAAGCATGAGAGTCTCCTATCTCTTGCCGTAATTATATTACGGCAAGAGATAGGAGACCTGCATCAATTACGTAACTACGGGAAACGTCATGTAACCAAAGCCAATCCGAACCATGAAAACCTACTGAGAGAGCCACTCAAACCTGTAGTATGCGGCAAATTCCAGACATTTCAACCACACTGGATAGTGACAAAGCTTCTACCTGCGGTTTCGTTTCTTGAAAAGGGCGGCGTGCTCGAGAGTTCCGAAATTTGTCGCATACTTCCATCGAGCGGTTCCGGAAGTGCGGTGAAAAACAGAGAGCTGTCGACCACACCCCGGTTTTGGGCATCAGCGACCTGCGGCTTTGTTGGTAAAAATCCGGGTGTGCTCGGAGGTTTCCGATTTTTCCCCGCACTTCCGGAAAACACGACAACACCAAGCACCCTAAAACTGAAGACGCGATAAGAGACCCCTCAGAAAACAACCTTTTGAGCAGATCGACCTAAATCTCCCGAACGACAAGTCGGCCTTCGAGCATGAGCTTGTGTGCAAGGTTGTTGCTACGTCCGGCAATACCAAGCGAAGCGCCATAGTAATCGAGAAGGGCAAGTACCTTGGCCACCTCTGAGTCGCGAACACCCTTGGCGTAGCTTGAGTATAGGAAGACCAGGCTGGTATGCCCGTTATACAAATCCACCGTGCTAAAAATAGACTCAAAATACGAATAATCGGCTCGCGAAAGCGAATGGCCAAAAAAGACTATCGAAGATGTCTTAAGACCATCCCCTCCCCTTTGCGAAGGATACGCAATCGAGCCACTTGGAACCCCTCGGGCAGACTTCAATACACGATATGTCTTGGTAAATGGGAGGATATCCCGATTATCCAAATTGCCGGAACCGTCGATTCCAAAAATGCATTCACCATCAAGCGTGCCGTGGATATTGACAAGATCGGCATCCCCAAACCGCTGTTTAAGCCACCGATATGGAGACGTATAGTTAAAGTTGAGAACAGTCACCGCATCATCGGGCACACCATCGGGCACCACGGTATGCTCAATCAGCTTGCGCATTAAGTTATCCGAACAATCTGAATAGCCATCGTTGCGAGCAACCTCATCTTTGAGATAGCAATTGAAGTAGTGTTCCATACGCTCGAGTTCCGACATGAGGATGGAAGAAAACTGCCCCTCGGGATCCTCAAGGACCCGAGGGAACGCATGGGCGAGGTAATGCCCCACACGCTCGGTCCAAGGATTGGGCTCGTGTCCCAAAAGGCGAGCACCCTCTCTCAATAGAGCAGAATATACCTCTGAGTCATCCGAACTCTCCGAATCTTCAATGCTCAGCTCAGAAAGAACCCCTTGATTACCATCGTCAATGCCGTCTCCAAGCCGTTCGATCTCGTCGACCCGATTCTCGATGTAGTCACTTACATTGAGAGCGTTCGCTTCATTTGCTATATAAAAGTAGTCCTGCAGAGAACCGAACGAGACGGCATAGTCGGATATCATTACGCCCTCATCGTCGATGCCGTCCTCGGGCAGGTTGATGCCAAACACATTGGCAATAGCCGTCTCGACATCGCACCAGTTCACGTTGAAGGCTCTTGCCTCCATGTCCTTCCGGCTTCTAAGGATTAGATCCCAAGCAGTCAGGCCTCTCGCTTTGATGGCTCCGTAATCACAAGCGCCCTCTTCCGAGACAAGAGAATCTATGACCTTCATTCGAGGCTCAAAGAAATCCTTAAACGAAGACGCCAGGCCACAGGAAAGATCGAAACCGTTGCCAACCACTATAAGATGATGATTGCGGCATCTCTTCCCATCATCCTCACCGGTAAACCTGATATCTTCTGCACTCACATTAGTCCTTAATACACCGTTTAGACTCATTCTCAGTCAGATAACGCTCAGGCATCCAGACCATTCGGATGTAATTAACGATTTTATGTCCGCCAACCTTGGCGTAATAAGCCCTCACAATAAGCATAATGAAGAAAGACGGCCATCCAAAAGAACGGCCGCCTCTCCGCAGGACGTAGGCCCGTAGGTTGACTACGTCAATACCAACTATTTACTCTATCGTCTAGGCTCCAAGGGGTCAATTCAATTTAAAGAGCGGCACCGTAAACATCGCTGTCCTGACTACCAGACGATTGATCGAGGAGTTCAGGTACGCCGACGGCTGAATCGGCATCGTGAGGTATGCCTGCTTTGAGCGGCCGCTGGATCGCAGGGGCAATTCTGGAGATGACATTATCCAGAACGATTCCATGCAGCCATCTCACGCATGCTGTAAAGAAATCGACAAAAAAAGAGGGCCGACGCATCAACCCTCTTCAGGTGTCGCCCGAAGGCTTCCACCGCAATTGGCTATATTTTAGTCGATATCCTATGTTTGTCTACGGGCCCAGCACCAAAGAATGTCGTCTCCATCTTTAGCCTCCATCTTTAGCTACTGCTTCCTAAGAAGCAGCTATATAGCTACGAAGTGCATCCATCTTGCTCCTAGCCCCAGTCTTTACTATTTTATGAAAATCTGAGGAAGACAGGGAGCCGTGCAAGTCTTCCAGCACGCTAGAGTAGTTCCGAATTAACTGATAGCACTCAGTTTTGGAAACCATCATCTTTCTGAGCAGATAGACAATTAGGACGACATAATCAGTAATAGTTGAAAAGTCTATCGAAAGAACGCCAACCTCGGATGACAGCATCTGGCCAAGCTGATTTCCCACTTTTGCCCTCTTAAACCTAACGTCATAAATGGCACTGTTATGAGCAATCGCGTTACGGAGATCTTTGAGCACAAAGATAGTACGTTCGAGAAGCCCGGGACCGTCGTAATTGTTCGGAAGCTTTAGGTCATCAGATATGCTCTGTCTAACCGAGCCCTTTAAGCACGAATAGAAAACACCAGAGTTTCCTAGAGTCATGACCTCGAATAGCGCCCAAATAGGCAAGGGTTTATCGCTGTCATAAAAATGCCTAACAACAGGGTTCTTGGAGTAATTGTACTGAATTAATCTATTGATTTCCGTGTTGAGCTGTCGCTGAGATTATCGACGCAAGATAGGAACCATTAGTCCCAAAGACTAAATCGTTTAAGTCACTTCCCCCAACAAGACAACGATTCAGAGAGTCAACCTGTTCCGCTATGAGAGGCCAAACGAGTTTCCCGCCGGTCGGTTCACAACTACGGAAGGCCACTGCAAATTGTGATGACAGTGGGAAATAAACCGCCACAGGGTCCGCATCGGATGTTGACATCCATTCAGCGTGCAGCGGAAAAGACGTAGCTATGAACTCACAATTATCAGGCGCCGCAAAAAATGTGACGTTCATCGGTTTCAGTATATCAACTATCTGCATCAAAGGCGCACGCTCGTCCGTGGAGAATAGCGCGGCATCCATTATTGCCATTTCCACAATAGCCGGAAGATCGTCCTTAAGCCCCATGACTTCAAGCGTCTCAAGATCGCTGACGGTCAAAGTTTCCTTTTCAAATAGAAACGGAATTAAAGTTGATGCTTTTTCCGTTCCGGACCAAGCCATTTTGGATGGCGAACAACAAGAGAAGCAATGAATGCGATTAAGCAATCAATCAGCTCAACCAGGCGTGCAGTGCCGATAAGCTCACCATCGTCTAAACACCCAAGAAGCTCTTCGTACTTTGGGGCCAAGCGTGACTCCACCTGGCTGAGCATATCTTCGATGGCGCCCTCCTGAAAATAAGTACTCTCCGAACGGCTTTTTACCTCATGCAAGTACTTCTCGGAGCAAATACCATCTGGTTTGAACCTAAATACACTTCCTGGCTTTCCATTTTCAATCCGAATAACGGAGAGTATCGAGTCAGAAGCAGCAAAATTCTTGAGATAGAAGCGCGAAATATAGTGTTGGTTTTTGACCATCGCTTCCTCCAAAATACAACGCCAAATCAATGGCTACCGACCGCTCAGACGCTTTATCTTCCTGTAAATCTTAGCCTCATCGGGGGCAATCGGATCATTAGGAAACGCCTGTTGGGCTCTCGCCACGTAGGAAAGAAAGTTCCCATAGCGAGAAAATGTAGAAGTGTCAGCATCACCCGAGGGGCATAACCTTCTTCCCTTAATACCGAGCGGTGAATAATGTTGATACAGGGCGGAGACGCGCTTTTTTGATGCGCGCCTTCCCTCCCCCTGATTAGAGCGCGCAATCGCACTGGCTGCCTCACGGAGACGCTTGTGGTACCTTCCAACCGTAGACTGTCGAAGTCTTACAACGCGCCCGTCAAAGTCAAACCCCAAGAAGCTGACTTTCTGTGCCGGATGTGCACCGGAGTACGGAAGGACCTTACCCGTACGAACGCTTTCAAAATCAAGCTGAGCAACCCCGCTGCTATCAACCCGGAATGCCTTGGTTTTCTCAGGCTGAAGTTTAACGGAATCAACACCGGCCATTAGATTGATGGCCTCTACAAGTGCATCAAAGCCAGACTTTGGAACGGCAATAATAAAGTCATCGCAATAACGAAGATACAAGCCACCAACCCGTTCAACGGCAAGCCTGACTTTCATGTCGATATCGGCCATATAGATGTTAGCGAGCACTCCGCTTGCGGCAAGACCCTGAGGAATTCCCAGCCCAATACCCGTTCGCTTCCACGGTCTGGTGATGACCTTACTTTTGTTTGCAAGAAACTCCGCTTTTGGCAAGATAACATCCAGCTTATTAAGTTCACGGATAGACTTAAACCGAAGTTCGATAGCCTCGTCACTGATCGTCTTCTTCGAAGTAAGATCGATTGCCGACCATGGCAATTCATGTCGAGCAGCCAAATCAGCAATAGGCCAGCACGAATAGCGAAGGATATTTTTAATAACTTGATAGTGATCGTCCGGCAAGCGTCCACTGGGAAACAACGAACGCAACGACGCTATTAGATGGGCATGATTTAGGTTGTCGAAGAAGCTCTCGAAATCACCCGTAAGCACAAAAGCCGAATCTTGCTCACGCATATAGTCGAATGCCTTTTTAGCTGAGGAAATATTGCTGCCAGCAGTTACGGCGCTGTCTGATGAAAGCGAAGAGCGGTACGCTACGGCAACCTCATTAAACTCTTCGGCAATAGCCTTCTTGTTATATAAGTCCGACCACAGATAAGAGTAGTACTGGAAGACGCGGTGATCGAAATGCGAGGCATAAGCGATATTGCGAACTTTGCAGCTTCGCTTACCTCCACGATACCGAACAGTAATGATCTCGTTGGAAATTAGAGGGTAGAACGCATGATGAGAAACGTACTCTGAATCTAAAATCTTGGCCTGAACTTCGGCAAAAGAGGCCCTATGATCGAAATGGGCATATGAACTTTTGGAACTATATCGAGGAATACGAGCGATATCGAACTCGGCCAAAATACCCCCCAAATAAATCAACCTGTCCGGATCAACAAGCGGCGGCTAACCCTCCCCGGACAGGCTAATCAAAGGCGCAGCAAGTGCAACCAACGCTTTCGCGGCCACCTAAAACAATGCTTGCCTATGGCATACTAGACGAAAGCGAGGAATTGGTACTTATGACCATCGAGGCTCTTATCCAGCTAGCAGCAGGCAACGCTGGTGTCAATGTTGCGAACGTCGGAATTTCGTCGTTTGCGATATTGACAGCAGTAGCGTACCCCATCGCCAACTCGCGATGGGCAGTGATTTTTATTCCCCATTCTCGCTTTGCTTAAACAGGTTATAAGAAATCAGCTCATGCAGTTAACAGCGCCTTGATGCACACCCAATTGTCTTGACGGCGATCGCATCGAAAATGCTGGTGCGCCCCTACGGATACAAGCGCCTCCCCATCTAATGCATGTACACGGTCCGCGAAAACAATATCGCCGACAACACCGTGAAAATCCCGATGTGCATAATCCAGGAGTTTGGATGCGCAGACGGGTGGATTGGCATTGCTCAGTATGGCCGCTTCGCACTCCTCGCCGACGGACACATCGCCGAGGGCGAAGACATCTACGCACAGCGAGGCCGAGGACCAACTCCCCTCCCCAACATCCCCCAAAAAGCTCGCTGATGTAGACTGGGGTTCCCGTATAATAAACCCAACAAAATATGTGCGGAGTGCTGGCCTGGAGCTGCCTTCGGACCCTATTGGCTGCTCACCGAGAGGCTCCGCTATGAAACGACCCCTTTACTACCTGCTCTGCGCGATCGCGTGCACGTCTATGGTCAGCGCGACGATGCCCATGGCAGCCATTGCGGAAGCCATTCAGCCTCGAGCGACAACCGAGCAGCAGGCGCAAGCCGACGCCACGAGCATCGACACAGGCAAGGCTGAAGACGGCACCAACACAAATACGACAGCAGATACCGAAGAGGACAGCACCACAACATCAACCGGCACCAACGCCGTCAATGCGGAAAGCGCTGACGCCACCGCCGCCGCAACCAACACGGCCACCACAGCCCCCACCCCATCCCTCCGCGCCCAAACCAACGGCACGCCCGAGGCGATCTCCGTTGCAGCAGAAACCGGCTATGCCCACTCCGCCACGGCAAGCCAAAACGGCGTCACCTTCACCGTATCGTGGAACGACGCCCCCGCGGGCACCGCGACGACCTTCCACGTAACCCAAACCAACGGCTCGTCCCAGGCCAAGGCGCGCATGGACGTACCCACCTATTGGGACGGCGGCAGCCAGGAAAGCGTCTGCGACCCGTCGCGCCAGGCATGGGCCAGCTACTACAGCCTTCGGGCCCGCGCTCGCGATCGGGCCCAAAGAATCCACGTGGGACCACAATTCACTTGCATGGAGCTAGCGAAGGTGCCTATCCCAAATCAGAAATGGTAAAACCAGCAGCAGTGCGATGCAGAGGGGCGCGGCCAGCAGGGTGGCCACGCCCGAGTTGATGCGCTCGCGAATTTCTTGGGAGCTCAAGAGATGAGCTCGTTCACGCGCTTTTGCACAGACGCATAGAGGCTTCCGAGCTTCTTTGAATAGCAGGGGCGCGCCGGCGTT
>NZ_QSTQ01000019.1:0-52405 GCF_003438275.1 Collinsella sp. OM07-12 | reverse complement strand
CATTGGGAGAGCAGCAGACCACCCGAACCGGTAATGGCGCAGGTCATCTGGGCCGTCGGCAGCACGGTCGCAGCGCCCTCGAACAGGTCGCGGGCGCAGGCGCGGACGTCGGTGTGATGGCGCTGGTACTTGGCGTACACGATCTGGTTGTCGTCGTTGAGCACGGCGAGCTTGACGGTAGTGGAGCCCACGTCGATGCCCAGGTGCAGGTTGCCGCGGGCGGCCTCGGGGTTGAAGATCGCGCCTTCGGGGGCTTGGGCGGCGGTGGCGGCTGCGGGCTCAGCGGCGGTGGCGGGCTCGCTAGCGATGGACGTCTCCCCTGCCGTGTTCTTGGCATCGGCAACTGCCTCGGCGACCTTCTCGGCAGCGGCGGTCGCGGCCTTCTGCGCAGCGTCCACCACGGCGGGCGCGGCCTCGCGTGCGGCAGCGACCACACGGTCTTTAATGCCCTCGACGAGTTTGCTCATCTGTTTCTCCTCTTAGTTGTTGGACTTGACGGTTGCGGCGGTGTCGGCCGCGTCCTCGAGCTGCAGGTTCAATAACTTCATGCCGTATTCCGGCACGTTGATATCGATGGGTTGGCCATACAGGTCGCCGGGGCGCACAAAGGCGATAACCGTCATGATGCGCGCCATGGTCTCGGGCGATTCGGAAAGGTCACGCTCAAACCAGCGCTGAATCATGCCGACCTCGGCACTCACGACGTAGGTGACGTAGTAGTCAAAGAACGTGCCCAGCGCCAGGCCCAAAATGCCCGTCTGCGCACGCGGCGCCACGGCCTCACGTGCGGTGTCGATAATCCTTTTAATGAAGGCCTGGTCGCCGCCCGGACCCAGCAGCGCACCGATTAAGTCACGGTTGGCCGCAAGATAACGCAGCAGCTCAACCGAACCGGGCGCCGGCTCGAGCTCGTCAATGTTACGATAAAGATCGGGCAGCTGAGCTGCGGTGATGAGCTCAATGCGCTCACGAATCTCGGCCAGCAAGCCGTCCTCGATTTGATTGATAAAGTCGGGAATATCGCGGTAGTGCGAATAGAACGTGCGGCGCGTAAGGCCGGCGCGCTCGGTGAGCGACGCAACGTTAATGCGCGAAAGGTCGCCGCTTTCGGCAAGCTCGCTGGCAAGTGCCTGGCGAAGGGCACGCTGCGAACGAAGGGACCGGCGATCGCATTTCTCGAGCTGGGACAAGCATCCTCCTTGTTACTCAGTCTGCGCGCTATTGCACAGTGCGAGTATTATTGCACACCGTGTGCATCAACACGTAAAGGCAATATTTGGAATGTGGCAGAGGGACTGTCCCTTTGTCACATTCACCCTTGTCGCAGAACCCCACCTACATTTTTCGAGTTATTCGGCCTCACTGCCAATCCTCCGTGAATGTCATACGGAATACTCGAGCCGCTTTGTTTTTATTTGGGCGTTTATTCGCTCACTTTTCACAGAATCGAACACCGTAAAGGACGCAGGCGGTTCGAAGAAGGCCCTTCTCGTCAGTAAGCACCCTCGGAAAGGCCGAATAACTCGATTTTTGCTGGTGGCGCAAACGGTGTTGCCAAAAACCGGCCTTGCTCGCCCGCAACGCGGCAAATTGACTATCTCAATGTCGTAGCGAGTTGCGACTTGATCCCGTTAATAGGACTAACAATGGCCCCACGCGTTGCATCATGCCGGTAACAATCGATAAGGAGGCCGACATGAACAACCACGCAAACGATAGCATCAGCGTTACTGGCAAGGACCTTGTCCTCAGCTGCATCAGAAGCCAAGAGCTGCGAGACCACATGCGCAAATACTTATACTGGCCGGCACCAATCATCGCTGGCTCTCTTAAGACGCTTGATGAAAAGCGCACCATGCTCGAGCAACTCCGCAAGGAGGTTTCGCCAGAGCTGACCGAAGATATCGATTCGCATCTCGCCCAACTTAACAGCGCGCTTGAAATGCTCGACAACATCGAGCGCGGCCGCGGAATCCTCCTGTTGCACGTCATGGTCTACAACGAGGAGGAACGCGGCGCCGACGCCCTTGACGGTCCCTTCCCCACCGCATCCTGGGAAGCCGCGCAAACGCTCATGAAGCGCTACATCGAAGAGTATCCTGAAGACGACTGGTCCGAATCGTACTGGAAGATCGACCTATACACCTCAGAAGACCTGCACGAACATCAAACGGCGCAGCCCTCCCTGTCGTTCGCGGCAACCAGGGATGGCGAGCTTATATTTCTCCGCGATCAGCGCAATAACCGCACTCGCAAATCGTATGTCGAAAGCGCCTGGCGAAACGATAGCAG
This sequence comes from Collinsella sp. OM07-12, assembly GCF_003438275.1. Taxonomy (NCBI): domain Bacteria; kingdom Bacillati; phylum Actinomycetota; class Coriobacteriia; order Coriobacteriales; family Coriobacteriaceae; genus Collinsella; species Collinsella sp. OM07-12. Next base: position 50,113 of record NZ_QSTQ01000019.1, on the reverse strand, counting down.
GCGGTTCTGCGCGAACAACGAGCCTATCTACACGCCGTGGGTACCGGGCGACATCCTCAAAATCGACGGCCGTCCCTTCGACCACGGGCCTCGCTTTGCCATTGTGCTCGAAAACGACTACGAGCACACGCTCCGGGGACAGATCTGGTGTGCGGGCCCCAGCAGAGATCACGGCGTTAAGGAGGGTTCGCCTTCATCCGGCACCTTCAGCGACAGTCTCTTGGACCCCTTCATCCCCTCTGCCCTCTACACCGGCGAGCGCTATACCGGCGACTTGCCGGACGACTGCGCCTTTATGCTCGAGCTCTCGCAAAAGTTGCACGATGATCCCGACTACGGCAAACAATGGTCCGAGGGTTCCGTCGGACATGACTGCCTTCAGCCGTATCGCAAGCCCGCCAGCCAATGTGAGTTGGATATTCGTCCGGACATCTTTGAGTTTTTGGACTCGCGCAGCATTAAGGAGCATCTTCAACGAATCAACTACGAGCTCACCACGCCCGTAGCGGCTTTTATCGTCAATTGCTCGCATAAAGCAACGCTACAGCAAAAGCTCGAAGGCTGGCAAAAGATCATCGACAATATGCCCAATTGCGCCATGAGCCGCAGAAACGACACGATCAACATCCCGGACTTCCATGCCTTTCTGCGCAATGTCATCAGGCAGGAGCAAAGAAAGCTCGCGCACTTTAAAAGGACAGACGGCCAGAGTCTGTATTTCTTTGATGACTACTCATGGGACCGGCGCGGGCAGGGCGGTTGTCTTTACGGCCCGTACAGCAGTTATCAAAAGTGCTTCGATGCAACCTGGAAAGGGCTCGACGGTGACGATCCCAAAGCCATCAGGATCACTCGTCGTCCCATCGACCCAGACGAAGATCACTATGCCGACGACATGGTCTTACTCAATGCGAACGGCGAAGTAATGTCTTGCGATTATCGCAACAAAAGCGAGTGGGACGAGGCGGGCACCGCCAGCGATTTCGAGGACATGTGGTTTGATATCCCAACGCCCTTCCATGCCGGAGACATCGTCTGCAACCTCCAACGTCCCGACGAGCCGATGGTGCTATTTGACCTGCAAACTTGGGGATCCGAACGAGTCGACAAAGAGCTGGCCTCCTCCGTCTACAAAGAGCGCCTCGTGCAAAAGGCCGACAAGCTATTGCGTTGGCACCGATATGACGGCGACACCAGCGACATGTACGCCTACGGCTGCCAAGTCTCATCCGCCTTGCATTTCCCCTTCTACATTGGGGAGCCTGAGGGCTTTCTTTTGGACATCGATTATTACCGCAAGCCGCTCAAGTCAGAGGAGCGAATCCTTTACGGCGTCAGGGCATATGTCAAAGGCGACCTGGCGGTTGACTCACTCGCCGCGATGGCCAGCGCATGCGAGCTACAAGCACTGGCGGAGAAAAAGGTGCGTGGCTTCGAGGACGCAGACAGTTGGCTCAAGGACCGCTACCCGGAGCTGTTCGATGCGACGATAGACCCTTTGCTAAAGGGAGATAGTACCGGTTGCTAGGATTAAGGGGCCAACGCCTCAGCGGCGGTGACCCCTTCTGTTACGCTTCGATGCGCTGTTCATCAGCACATCAGCGGTACCATTCCTCCAAATTGCGCGACCACGCATACTCCCAAGTGATCTCTGCGGGAGGTTCGACGATTTGAAGATAGGCCTCCCACATGAGCATGGCTATTTTCTTGAACGGAAGAAATCCGCACGCTCCGCCGAACGCGGGAACCACGATTCGCTGACGTGAGGTTCGCATCGCTTCCATAAGCGTTGTCCTCATGCATTGATAGACAACCAAGGGGTCAACGATGGGAGTGGGGACCCGCATGGTTGGAGTGTGTATGAGCAGAATGTCCTCGTGCCCGGGAATTGGAACTGAAAAGCTCGTACCAACCGGCTGCTCGCCGTAAAACCGCTCCATAATAACCGTTCGCACTCGTTCGGCAAGCTCCGGTCCATACTTATCGGTTATCGCTAGGTCGTAATTGCCATCCATCAAGCCATATGAGTTCGCCGGCGATACGACGGCATCGATTTCAGGCTGCTGTTCGACAAACGCCTTAAAATCACAGCAATGCACCGCAATGCCTCTGTAGCCCCTAAATGTGTCCTCCCAGGCCTCCGCCATACCGGTGCTGTTCGTCACAAGATCCAGCATTATATTCTCCATGGCAATCCTTTCAGTACGCGCGCCCCCCATGCACCAGTGCGTTTCCAAAAGTATGTTTGCCGCGAGATTCATATCAGACCCGTTAATGGGACCACAAAGCACAACCTCTGATGGATGCTAACGGCAACGACCGAATTGGAGGTTGCTATGGACAGCAAAGCAGATACCGTGATCACCGATGCCGGCAGGGAGCTCGTTTGCAGTTGCATCAAGGACGATGAGCTGCGTGTTCATATGTTCAAACACATGGGAATGGCAGATGGCTCCCTCTGTAGAATCATCGGCGGTTCCCTCAAGACGCTCGACGAAAAACGAGCCATGCTCGAGCAGCTTCGCAAAGAGGTCTCATCGGATTACGCTGAAGCGATTGACTCCGGCCTTGACCAGCTCAACAGCGCGCTCGATATGCTTTACAACGTTGACCGCGACCACGGCATCTTGCTGGTCTCCGGCATGTTTTACAGTGAAGAGGAGCGCGGGCACGACACCTTTGACGGCCCCTTCCCCGTTGCCTCATGGGGAGCTGCGCAAACCCTCATGAAGCAATACGTCGATGATGACCCCGATGAAGATTGGTCCGAATCATTCTGGCAGATTAAGCTCTATACCGCCGAAGACTTACACGACCGCCCGTGCGCTCAAGCCTCGCTGATATTCGCCGCGACCATGGCTGGCGATTTGGTCTTTTTGAGCGATCGCCGGAATCAGCGGACTCCGCACCAAAGCATCGATCACTTGCCGTGGAACAATAGCAAGCACTTCTGCGCCAATGGCGAGGTCTTCTACACCCCCTGGTCCCCCGGCGACATCATCAAGATCGATAGTCGGCCCTTCGACCACGGCCCCCGTTTCGCCATCGTGCTCGAAGACGACTACGATAGTTCGTTCAAAGGCCAGGTTTGGTGTGCCTATCCGAGCAAAATCTACGGCGTTGAGGAAGGCAATCTCCGCTTGAGGGATTTCACGGACGGCTTCCTCGACGACTTCACGCCCTCTGCCCTCTATACCGCCGAACGTTATACCGGCGAATTGCCCGATGATTGCTCCTTTATGCTCGAACTCTCGAAAAAGCTGCACGATGACCCCAGCTACGGCAAACAATGGTCGGACGGATCGGTCGTACACGACTGCCTGCAGCCATACCGCACATCGGCCGGTCCCAGTGCCAACGCTATACGTTCGGACATTCTCGAGTTTCTCGACTCGCCTGACATCAAGGAGCATTTGAGAGACATCGGCTACGAGTTCACCACGTCCGAGGCGGCATTTATTGTTGCCCGTTCGAACGAAAAGGCGCTACGGCAGAAGATCAAGGGCTGGCAAAAGATTATCAACAACATGCCCAATTGTGCGATGAACAGGCGATACGGCACGTTCAATATCCCCAACTTCCATGTCTTTCTTCGCGACGTCATCAGATGGGAGCGCAAGAAAATCGCCCGGTTCAAACAGCCTGGCAAGCACATGTATTTCTTTGAGGACAAGACGGGAAGTCCCCATGAGAGCGGGTGCAATTATGGCCCCTACACCAGCTACGAAAAATGTTTCGAGGCAATCTGGAATGAGCTTGAGGAGGAAAATCCTACCTCGATAGAAATAACGCGCCGCCCGATCGATCCGGACGAAGACTACTATGCCGCCGACAGGCTCATGCTCAACGCAAAAGGCGAAATTATGGACTGCCAGCTGAGCTGCATCGACATGGAACGCGAGGGCGAAGACCCCACTTTCGCTTTTGAGTTGATGTGGTTTGACATCCCGACGCCATTCCACGCCGGCGACATCATTTGTCGTCACGGCGACCCTGGCGACCCCATGCTGCTTCTCAATATGCAGACATGGACCACGCAGCGGGTCATGGATGAGCTTCCGCCTTCCACCTACAGGGAATGCGCCGCAAAAAATGCCGACGACCTGCTCAGACACCATCGGCAAAATGGCGATACGAGCGACATGTACGCCTACGGCTGTCAGATTGAATATCCCCTGGAGTACCCCGTCTATATCGGAGAGCCGAGTTGTTTTCTTCTCGATATGGAATACTGCCGCACCCCGCTCAAGCCGGAGGCGAGAATTCTGTACGGCGTGCGGGCATATCTCGACGGCTATCTGGGTCTTGACTCACTTATTGCGCTATCGAGCCTTTACGAGCTGCAGGCGCTGGTCAAGAAAAAAGCCGAGCGGTTTGAAGGGGAAGACGGCGGGCTCAAGACCCGCTATCCGGAGCTGTTCGATGACACGATAGCCCCGCCGGCACGATTCAAAACAAAGAGGAGCTAACCATGGACATCTTGGATTTTGTGGACTCCCGGGACATTCGGGAGCATCTCCGCCGCATCAATTTTCAACCCGACACCATTGAGGCCGCCTATCTGGTTTGGTTTTCGAAGACCGCCACGCTCGATCAGAAATGCGAAGCTTGGCAGGAGATCGCCCGAACCATGCCCAATTGCTCGCTGGAGGCAACCCATGCCGGTCTTGGAAGGCCGGCCATCCCCGATTTCCATGCTTTTTTGTGCTGGACAATCGATTACAACAAGCGGTGCGTCGATGCGTTTGCGAGTGGGACGGGCTACGTTTATCAGTATGAAGAGGAGATTGTGCCCGACGGGCAACTTTGTGGGGCCTTCGGCGCGCCATTCAGCTGTTATGAGAAATGTGCCGAGGCGTTGCGCGGTGATGATGAGCTGGCGAGCCGTCCAGAGGCACGCGTACGCATCACCCGGTGTCCGCTCGATGCCGACGAAGAACATCACCGGGAAGATTGGCTCATGGTGAACGGTAAAGGCGAGGCCCTTTCCGTCTATTGCCCTTCCGCCGGCCCCGTTGAGAACGATTGGGAAATCGCATTCGAGTTCATCTGGGTCGATATCCCCACGCCGTTCCACACCGGCGATATCGTCTGGACGCCGCAAGGCAGTGCCCGCGAGCCGTTCACGCTGTTCGATCTGCGCACGTGGGACCGGACAAAGCTCGAGGCAGAGCTTCGGCAGGCAGACCGTTCTGACGAATGGCTTGATCATGCGCAGCAGCGCCTCGAGCACTATCGCCATGCAGGGGATATCAGCAACATGTGTGCCACTGGCTGCTCGATTACCTACAACGAGACGTTTCCCCTCTACATCGGCGAGCCAGACCCGCTTTACCTGAATCTTGAGTACTATCGCAAACCACTCGAAGACGAGCAGCGAATTTTAATCGCAGCCCAGGCGTACCTGCGCGGCGACCTGTATGTCGACTCACTCATCGCGTTTATCGACACCATAAGGATGGAGTCCAAGGCAAAGCGCAACCTGGAAGAGCTGCGTCTGGATCAGGCGCCGCTCAAGGAGAAGTACCCGCAGCTATTTGAATAAAGGCCGCATGTCCGAATCCACAAGAAGTCGCACCAACAACTCGGAGACTATCGTGCACGAAGAAATAATCAACTTGATCGACTCTCCGGAGCTGCGAGAGCATTTGCTGCATAATCCGCAGCTCCTGAGCGGCGACCATTACATGCAGATTGTCGGCGGAGCACCGGTTGAAATTACCCGCAAACGAGAGCTACTCGGCAGACTGGTTGCTGGCGGGTGCAACTCGTCAGACGACACCCCTTACTGGCACTATCGGCAGATTTGCATCGACTACATCGATGACTGTCTAGACGCGCTAAAGGCCGTCGACGGAAACAGGAAAGTGCTGCTTATTAGCGAAATTAGCTTTGTCGACGACGAAGTGGGATCCGCCATCACGCATGGCCCCTTCCCTGTGGCATCGTGGCAGGCCGCCTTGACGGCAATGAGGACATACGCAGACAAGTGGAGCGGAATGACAGATTTATCGTCCTCATACTGGATGATCGAGCTGTTCAACCTTGCCAACGACCCGAGCTGTTCATATCCATACGACGGCTTTCTGCAACCAGACTACACTTACTACGCAAACGCCTCCGGCGAAATCCAGTACATCTGCAGAGAAGAAGAGGGCGAATGCGGCGAGGTGCTCGACTGCATTGTGGGTGGAATCTTTGGGCCATGGTTCAAAGGGGCGTACGTTGACTTGCCCACGCCGTACAAAAAGGGCGATATTCTTGAAATCGACTGCAGGCCATGGGCACCAGGTCCTTGTTATTGTCTGGTAGCAAACTCGAAATTGGACTGCCTGTATCCCGATGGCGATGGGCGGATCAGATGTGGCTCTATCCCCTACGGCAGCTGCTTTGCCGGATGGGCACATACGAATCTGATGCTGTCGCCTGTGTTCAGGGCGAGAAAAGCAACGCAACCTTTGCCAGAAGAATACGCGGCCTTGCAAGCGATCGGGTTGGACCGGATAGATAACTTGCTAGAAGCGTGCACCGACAACAAAGAGGAAGAGCCCGGCTGGCTGGATATATATCGGCATCGCGCGTGTTGACGGATGCCGCAGACAGAGTTTCAAAGACGGCAAACAGCGGCGACGCCGATTCTACCGACAACACAGCATCGCGGTGCCCTACCGGTGGAGGCCCGAGTCACACGTGGCTCAAGGATGGCATATCGGAGCCAGCTGCATCCCAGACCAGAGCATTCGAGGCGTTCTGCCAGAAAAAGGCCTCGATAACTGAATGAACAAATAGCCCTCGACCAAAAGGTTGGACGAGGGCCATTTAATGCAGTATCTGTCAGCATCCCTAACAATCGATTGCAGCCAAAGCATGCTTGATACGCTTGCCGCTTGCACCCTTGAAGTAATACCAAATTAACCGGTCAACTTCGCGGTAGCCAATTTCGCCATTCTGATTATTGTCAGCGCGCCATTTATTGATGCCCTCGAGAACGGCGTCGTACAAGTTCCTGTATCTGGTATATCCATCCTCATCTTTTTTGTAATTCTCGATTGTACTTACGAGTTCCTGGCTGTCCTTGGCCCCCTTTATCCTCTTCATCCTGCAGCAGTCCCAGCTAGCCAGCCCCCCGCTCGCATAGCTATCCACGAAATATGGGAAAACACTGGCGACGACTTTATCGTAGATACAATACTTGTCGCCCAACTTCAAATACTGGCAGGTCCAGTGGCAAAACTTTGTAGCAAACGAGAAATTATTCTTGTTAACATCTGCCACATGAGCCTTATTCAGATAGGTTTTTGCAGCATACGCAATTTCAGGAACAAGCCGATCGTCGCCTACGTTTAATCGCTCTTTGAGATTCTCGATGTCGGCAATTATCTGAGCGGTAAAAAGCACGCCGCCGGTTACCGTCTTCTCCTCTTCGCCATAGAACATTTTCTTCACGACCGTTGGCTTCAGATCAAGCTTTTTCATGATGTCGTCGACTTTATGTCTACCAACGGCAGTTAAATGGGTCGAGTTTTCATTGTCAATTTCGTAAACCACTCTTCCTATGCACGTCATTCGCTCATGTGCATCGCCAACAAACATGCCTTCGATTATTTTGCAAAGTTCTTTTTTGTCCGTCTTGTTGTAATTCGAATCGTTTTCAACCATGCCGTTAACAAAGTTAATGTTTTTATCCGTAAAAAGGGGCACGCCGTTCTGATCCACGTCAAACTGATATGGGTCAGCCGTTCGCCCCGCATCTTTCACGTAAGGCATTACCAGTTTATTGACGCCATTGACCTCTTCCATCACCGGATTAAAATACATTTCTTGACGACCCATATGAACTCCTTCCCAGAGCTGTTCAGACATGACGTCAACAGAACGTAACGCCTAATATTGATGGTAATTCTTGACCCGCCCAGTAGTTTCTCCTTGGTTGTCGAACGGTCGCTTTCCGTCGATAGGCGCACTGCGGACCAGGCTATCGTTATTGACTACTGCTTCAGCCAAACACCAATGTGCAGGAAGGTTCCATGCCATCGGGGCTCATGCGGACCAAGGCGTCCGCATTGCAGTGGGTCTCCGCGAATACCGCATCGTTGTTTCGATCCCCGGCCGCAAAGCAACCCGCTAGGATGGCGGATGTCGGGCTGAGCATGTTACGTAGATCGCGCAGGACTGCGTTTATCGGGCGGTTGTCGTCGAGCATTTCGAGTCCGTCGATTACGACCACGACGTCCTTTAGCACCGCTCTGCCCCATGTTTGGTTGCCGAGCAACCAGCTCGTTAAAAGGTCCATGGTCATGTTATCTTCGGCAAACATACCCAGGTTACGCTGCTTGAGACGCACCGTTGCGAGGATCGCCTCGACCCGTCGTTCCTCAAGATCCCCCGGCACCTTGGCGCCCATCTCAGCTCGAATAAGCCGGGCGACCGCATCCTCTTCACGCTCCCGCATCGGCACGTAAAGCACGGTACACTGCTCGCTCAGGCATAAAACCGCATGCGCCAGCACGTTCGAAACGTCTTCATGTGCGCCGCCAATCACGCTGAGCTTGCCCAGCCCAACGCCGCCACCTAGGGCATCATCGACCGGCATACCGGTCTTCAACACTCGCGGGGCTTCAAGCACCGACGTCTCCATACCGCGATCGAGCCCAGAAACCAGCCGACTGTGAAAACCGCTGAGGTCAAAACCCTCGTCATCACGTTCTTTGCGATTCCCACTACGCTGATTCGCGGGCGTCGGCGGCATCACGCCCGGGAAGCTCACCATCTCGCCCAAACTCACAGAACGGCCAATTCGGTCGTCCCTGGAGTCCATCTTTAGCGTCATCGCAACCCTCCTAACGCCTACCGCGCTTACCAGTAGCCTTAAAATTCCAAATGGGCTTAAGCCGGTGAATGACCTCGACCGTCGGGTCCATGAGCCTCAGTACATCATCTGCAGGTTTATACGCTTCGGGAGATTCGTCGAGCGTCGTCTCACATGCGCTCGGACAGTAGACGCCGGCATCGCGCATCTCGTTAACGAACGACCTGGTATCGAGCGTTTGGAACGCTTTGACGCGGCTCATCGCACGACCCGTCCCATGCGGCGCCGAGCAGTTCCAGTCCTCGTTTCCCTTGCCGCGCGCAATAACGGCACCGTCGCGCATATTAAACGGAATCAGTACCATCTCTCCCGCATGAGCGCTAATGGCGCCCTTGCGAATCATGCCGCCTTCCGAGATGTAGTTGTGCATGGTGGTAAAGCCGTCTCCGTCGAGTCGAATTCCCGTACGCTCAACAATCTGTGCGACAATCGCCTTGCGGTTCTGGTTCGAAAAGCGCTGGCAGTTATGCATATCGACGAGATACTCGGCAGAAAGATCGCCCCCGAGATACTTAAGCTCGTCGGGGATATCTGCCGTGCACGTCTTCTGCGCCAGCGCCTGATGGTGCTCCGCCGTCTGCTTGCCCATGTTGCGCGAGCCGGTGTGCACGACCAGATATTGGCACCCATCCTCGTCCTCGTCGAGTTCAATGAAGTGGTTGCCGCCGCCCAGCGTGCCCATGGAGCGCTCAACCTTGCGTTTATCCTGCAGCCAATCACGCGACTCCATGTCAAAGTCCGCGAGTACGCAGGCAGGATCGCGATGAATGCTAAAGCCCGTAGGCACCGCGCGCTTCACGTCGCGATTGAACTGAATGAGGTCATCGCGCGCAATGGTCTCCGCAAGCGGCACACAATACATCCCGCATCCGATGTCGACCCCCACCAGGTTGGGAATCACCTTGTCGCCCAAGTTTGCCGTAAAGCCAATCACGCAGCCCTTGCCCTTATGGGCATCGGGCATGATGCGGATCTTGGCGCCTTCAAACGCCGGGCAGCTGGAAATCTCCTCGATCTGCTCCTTGGTTGAATCCTCAAGATTCTCGGCAAAGACTTTGATGTCTGCCATCGCATTTCTCCTGTTTTGATCCTTGTAAACCGGAACCGGCCCCAAGCCAACAGAGTGCATGTCACGCCAGCCAGCCAAACCGCCGATTTCCGTTTAACCACCTTTCGCCCTATTCGGACTCTTATTGCTGCGAATACTACGGTCGCGCGGGCTACAATGAGTCCCAATAACGGGTCTTGTTTTGTATCTTCGGCTGTTACCCTGCCGGCGAAAGGAGACAACGTGGCGAACAGACCAAATCAAAAGCTCAGGCTTCTGTTCCTGCTTAAAACCTTGATGGAAAAGACCGACAGCGCGCACGGGCTCACAACACAGCAGATCATCGAGGAGCTCGCCTATCACGATCTCGAGGCCGAACGAAAGGCCATCTATCGCGACCTGCAAACACTTCGCGACTTTGGGCTCAACATCGACCAGCGCGGTGGCAAGGAATGGGCGCTGGTCTCACGCCCGCTCGACCTGCAAGAACTCATCATGCTTGTTGACGCCGTGCAGAGTTCGCCGTTTTTGACCGATAAGTTGACCGACCACCTCATCGGCAAGCTGCAGAGCCTCGCCAGCCTGGGCGAACGCGAGCTGATGCACAAGCGCGTCGACGTGCCTTCGCGCGTGAAGATGCAAAACTCCGATGCCCTGCTCAACATCGACTTGATTCAGCAGGCTATGCGCGAAAAACGCAAGATTCGGTTTCGTTACTTCCACTACGACGCCGCCAAGCAAAAGGCCCTTAATCATGACGGAAAGACCTACGAGCTCACGCCCGTGCGCCTTATCTACTCCGACGAACTCTATTACATGATCGGATTTCGAGATAAATGGGCTAATGCCGGCTCGGGTCATCAGCCGTTCACGCCTTATCGCGTCGATCGTATGCTCGACGTTGCGGTGTCCGAAGAGTCCGCAACCAAAGATCCGCGTATTGCGGGCTATGTGCTTGAGGATCACGTTTCACCATCATTTGGTGTTTATGCTGCCGACAAAACCACCGTGGTACTGGAACTCGACGATCGTGCGATGAACCCGCTCATCGACAAGTTCGGGCTCGACGCCGTTGTGTTTGAGAACCAGGATGGGCGCTTGCTGGCGACCGTCAAAGCCCCACTGTCGCCGCAATTCTTTGGCTGGCTCTTGCAACTCAGCACCTTCATTAAGATCGTTCAACCTCAAAGTGCCATCGATACGTATCTCGACTATCTCGATAGCACGCGTGCACTCTACCAGGAAGACAGGTAATACTGCCATGAACATGACCCCCGAACTCATAGCATCGCTAGACCGACTAAACCCCGAACAGCACGAGGCCGTCGAATGCCTAGATGGTCCGCTGCTCGTCATTGCCGGCCCCGGCACCGGCAAGACGCAGCTGCTGAGCCTGCGCGCGGCGAACATCCTGGCCAAGCGCGATGCCGCCCCGCGCAACATCCTCTGCCTCACCTATACCGAGGCGGGAGCGGAAGCCATGCGCAAGCGCTTGATTGAGCTCATTGGGCGCGACGCCTACGGCATCGAAGTCAGCACGTTCCACGGATTTGCAAGCAGTATCAGGTCGCGCTATCCCGAGTACTTCGTGCGCCCTTCGACCGACACGCTTGTTACCAGCCTGCACCAGCAAGAGATTTTTGATCGACTGCTCAAATCGCTGCCCTTTTGTTCTCCGCTAGGCGGAGGGTCACCTGATATGCCTGCGCAAAACATCGGTAAGATGATCGGCTTTGTCTCCAAAATCAAACGCAGTGGCCTGGACTACGACACGCTGAGCGCCATCGCGCAGCAGAATATCGACGCCGCTACCTGGCTCACCGAACATTCCGAGCTGCTTACACTTGTCTGTGAAAGGGCAAGCGCTGCGTTGGCTGAGCGTTTTGAGGAAGAGGCCGAGCGTGCCTGCGGCATGGCGCCTACATCGCTCACCCGCCCGATCGGCTGTCCTGCTGGCACGTATGTACCGTACATTCTTGAGTTGCGCGACACCGTTCGCCGCACCGAGCTTATTGACGAGAAGGGAAAGTCGTCGGGATACACCAAGGTACGCGACCAATTCTTTGGCGGTAGCAACTCCCAAGGACGTACGTTTAAAATTGCCGAGCAAAGCGAGCGACTTAAGGCTGCTTGCGACGTTGCACGTCGCTACCAGAGCGAGCTCAACCAGCATCATCTCTACGATTACGACGACATGATCGGCGACTTTGTTAACGCCGTCGAGCACAACGACGCATTGCGCCAAATCCTCCAGGACACCTATAGCTACATTCAGGTCGACGAATTCCAGGACACCGATGGTGCCCAGATGCGCATCATCGAGCTGCTCTGCGACGGCGTTGGTGCGCCCAATATCATGGCCGTCGGCGATGATGATCAGGCCATCATGCGTTTTCAGGGCGCCACGATCGAATGTGCTAACCAGTTTGCGGCCGAGTTCTCGCCCCGGAGCATCGTGCTCAAGACCAACTATCGCTCCACGCCCGCCATCGTTGAGCTTGGTCAAGCTATCGCACGGCAAATTGAATATCGCCTCGACGCCAGCTCGAATAAGTCAATCGAAGCCTTTAAGCCTCAAGGCGATCAGGTCAGCTTTAGCGAGAACGTCTACACCGGCAAAGCCGAGGAATACGCCGCCGTTGCCGCGAGCATTAGGCAGAGGATTGATGCTGGCTACCTCGATGACTGCGAAGATCCCGATGAAGGAATTGCAGTCATCTCTGCCAAACACGCCGCATTGCGCTCGCTGATTCCCTTCCTCGTTAAGGAGAACGTGCCGTTTTCGTATCGCGAGCGGCAGAATCTCTTTGCCTCCGAGCGTATGCAGACGACGTTGGCACTGTTGCGTTGCGTTACCGCGCTTGCTCGCGGGCAAAAAGGGCTGGCAAGCAGCTATCTCCCCCAGATCATTTGCGCCACCGAGCTGGGCGGAAATCATCCGTCATCCGTGGCGTTTGCGCTCAACGCCAAGCGTGAGCATCGCGGCGACTGGATGGCCGCCATGCACGAGAGCGATAACGTCCGCGTCAAAGAGCTGTACGACGGCCTTATGCAGTGGGCGGCCGAAGCCAGCACCTCCCCTGTCAGGCCACTGCTCTTTAGAATTGTCGAACGCAGCCTTGGCTATTATCAGAATTGCAAGGAACAAAATCCGCTGGGCGCAGCCGAATTCAATGCCGGCATCCGCGCCCTGCTCACCTTTGCCGAAGGTGAAATGGGAGATGCGCGCCGTATGGGACGTGCGCTTCGCCTGCCCGATATTGTCGACAAGCTCGATGCCGCTCAAAAGTTTGGCGTGAGTATCGACGCATCGATCGACCTCGGCACGCCGGGAGCTGTTCGCCTCACCAGCGCCCATAGCTCTAAGGGCCTGGAATTCGACTGCGTCTACCTGCTCGATGCCGACGACTCCACTTGGCACAAAGGCGCCGGCGGCATGAGCTTGTACCCGTCCAACCTGCTTATTCGCGAGGAAAAGGATGATGACGACGCGCGCCGCCTGCTGTTTGTCGCCATCACGCGCGCTAAACGACACCTCGAGCTGTACCGTGCCGGCGGGTCGGCACTGCAGGAGCTCACGGGGCTTATCGACTCTTGCGAGGTTTCTGCTGAAGCAGACCAGCTCAGCATTGCAATCGAAACCGAGTGGCGCGACAACTACGTGCTCGATACGCCCGAGCTCCGCGCGCTTCTGGATCCTCATACCGACGTGAAGTTTCTTTCTGCCACAGCACTCAACAACTTTGCGACGTACGAGCCTGGATGCGCAAATAGTCTGCACTTCCCTGAGAAGCAGATTGTGCGCCTGCCCACGGCGCCCACGATCCAAACCGAATTCGGCACCATCATTCACGCGATGTTCGAGGAGATCGTTAATAGAATGGAAGCCGATGGCGAGACGGCGATTGAGACAATTGAGGCCGAGTATCGCCAGCAGATTTCGTGGCTCGATTTTGCCCCCGAGGACGTCCATCGCTATTCGGAGCGCTTCGAACGCATTTGTCGTGCATTCGTCCCCTGGCTTGTCGAGCACGTCCATGGCTATCGCTGCGTCACAGAGGCGAATATGCAGTGCCTGACCACCGAAGGAACTCCGCTCTTTGGTTTTCTCGACCTGCTCCTCGTTGACGATGCAGCTAAAACGGTGCAGATTGTTGACTACAAGACTGGCTTTGGCAAAGAAGTCCCTGCAGGCTACCATCGTCAGCTCAAGTTTTACAAACTGCTGGTCGAAGCGTCACCCGAGTTTTATGGCTACACCGTCACTTCCATGGGCGACTACTATGTAGAACCCGACAAGACAACGGGCGAGCTCCGCCCGCCGTTCGCGACAACCGCCAACGCCGACGACATTGCCGAGCTCGAACAACTCATCGATGCCGTATGGTCGCGCATTGAACACGGTGCTTGGGATACCGGCGCTTTTGAGCAGAGCGATGCCCATGAGCTTGCTATCGAGGAGCAGAAGAGCTGTCGCAAAAAGGCCGACAAAGCCGAGATCGTGCAACGCGCTTACGAGCATTGGCTAGTCGAGAACCCCGGAATGTGACGAAGGGACTGTCCCTTTGTCACGCCCCGCCCACCTTTTGAATCGGCATTACCGATTGTCCGAAATGGCATTCGTGGGTAGAATAGTGTCGACGGCAGCCCAAGTTGTAGCTGGCTGGGCAGCGCCGTTGTTTGCATTAGGGGGTCAACGCCTTAGCGGCGGCGACCCCTTCTGTTGCGCTTCGAACGCTGCTTGAGTGCCTCGGAAAGGCCGACAAGCGCTGTGAAGAACGAGACCAAAGCGGTCAGAAGCCTCACGAAATCAATCAGGCCGGTCATGGGCATCACCTCCCATCAAATGGAGGGCGTTGCCCGGCACATGGAACTGCCGTCAACGATACCGATTCTATCAAAGCGCAGTTAGATATGCGAATGTTTGTTCGCATTTCAGAAGATCAAAGCTCGGGTATGGCGAAGGAACAGTTCCTTTGCCATACCCGAGCCTGTCGCCGAACTGCCACCTACATTTTTCGAGTTATTCGGCCACGCTACTGGTTCTGCATAAATGCACCGCCGGGATTATCTGAGGGTTTTTGTCCTTATTTGAGCGTATATATGCCCATTTGCGCACTTACGTCACCGAATCAAACACCATTAGAGGCATGAATGTTCCCGAGAGGGCATCTTTAGCCATTTAACGACCTCCGACAGGCCGAATAACTCGAAATTTGTTGGTGGCGAAAGCGTAACAGTCCTATACGCCAAAAGCCGGCATCTCCCATGCGACAAAGTGAGTGTCCCTTTGCCACATTATTCGATGACGGTGCGAGAGTTTTGCTTATGCATGGTGGCAAGCATGTGTTTGGGGACGGCGTGGACCATGCAGCTGCCGATGGTCGCACTAGCGGCGGCCTTAGCTGCATCGCTTGCGTTTTTGGTCGCGTAGCTGTGGCGGAAACGCTTGAGCATGGCGATGTCGTTGCCGCCGTCGCCGTAAACCGCGACCTCATCCTCGGCAATACCGTAGTAGCCCGCCAGCCAGGCCACGCTCTCACCCTTGTTGCACGCCACGTCCGTGATCTCGAACATCACCGGATCGAACGGCGCGTTGACCACGCGGTCCGATCGCTCGGCCAAATATGCCTTAAGGTCGCGCTCCAGCTCGGACGAGATCACACGGCAGTTGATCTTGCACACATCGTGGCGCAGGATGTCACCGATCGACTGGTCGAAATACTGTTCCTCGTGATAGCCGCCACGTGCACGCATGCCGCGCATCACGATGCGCTTGATAGGGCTGTCCTTCTTAAAACCCGCCTGGTGCATCTCGAACGAACCGCTCGAGAACATGCCGTCGGGCGTGGAGCAGTCGAAGCAAATGTCCGGAAACTCCTTGAGCAGCTCCTCGGTGATCTGCGGATCGATGGTCCAGGTCTTGAGCACCTCGCCATGACTGTCGCGCACGATGGACCCATTGGAGCAGCAGGCATCGAGCGCCAGCCCCGTGAAGCCATGCTCGCCGATTGGCAACGTCGAGCGCCCGGTCGCGGGAACCACATGCAAGCCAACCTCGGTCAGCTCACGAATGGCACGGCGGATGGTCCCGTCCGCCTCATGCAGGGCGTTCAGTAGCGTTCCGTCTAAGTCACTCGCAAACATCTTGATCATGGGCGTGCCTCTCCTTCGTCTGCACGATATTGTAGACGAGAACGAGCGCGCCCCAAGAGAGGCACGCCCGTCAGGCGAAAGATCGTCCTACACCGCGGCCGGGCCGTGTTCGCCGGTGCGAATGCGGATGACTTCTTCGACCGGCTCGACCCAAATCTTGCCGTCGCCGACGGCACCGGTGCGAGCGGCGTTGCAGATGATTTCAACGATACCGTCGACATGCTCATCAGCGCAGATGAGGGTGAACTGCACCTTAGGAATCGTGTTGACGAGCAACTCGTTGCCGCGCACGTATTCCTTCCAGCCATGTTGCGCGCCGCAGCCCTGCACCTGGTTGATGGTCATGCCGCGAACATCGGCAGCAAACAGTGCGTCTTTGAGAACCTCAAGCTTCTCAGCACGAACAATCGCCGTAATCTTCTTCATAGTGAATTCCTCTCTTCAATAAAAGAAATGAATTGCCATTCAATGAGGCGGGTTTCCCAGGTGCCGCAGATTGGGTTGAAAGAGGAGCGCCGCGTACTTTTGTACGCAAGCGACGGTTTGAAACCCAAGGTGCGGTGCCTGGGGAAGCCGCGCGACGATTGAACGGCAAGGTGCGGAGCCTGGGGAAGCTGCTAATCGAGTCCGGAGAAAGAAGGATATGCGCTCTCGCCGTGCTGGCTCGCATCCAGGCCCAGCGCCTCGTCGGCCTCGTCCACACGCAGGCTGCCGTGGAACAGTGCCTTGACCACTGCGGCGATCACCACGTCGAGCACCAGCACGATAACGACCGTCACTACAATGCCCAGGACCTGCGAGACAAGCAGCGACGCGTCGCCCGTATAGAACAGGCCGCCTTTACCGGTCCACGAGAGTTCCGGCACGCAAAACAGACCCGTGAGCACGCCGCCCAAAATGCCGCCGATGCCATGGCAGCCAAACGCATCAAGCGCGTCGTCGTAGCCGAACCTCGTCTTAAGATGGCTGATAGCCAGATAGCAGACAGGAGACACGATCAAGCCCATGACCAGCGCCGCCCATGGCTCGACAAAGCCCGCACCCGGCGTGACCACCACAAGGCCCGCGACCAGACCGGTGCTGGCACCCACCAGCGTGGGACGACCGGTATGCACGCGCTCCACGACAAGCCACGAGACCATGCCCGCCGCACTGGCCGTCACGGTATTGAGAATGGCGAGCGCAGCCACGGCATCGGCCTTAAACTCGCTGCCGCCGTTAAAGCCAAACCAGCCAAACCAAAGCAGGCCGGCTCCCAGCGCCACAAACGGGACGTTATGCGGACGATAGCTCACCATGCCAAAACCGCGACGACGGCCGAGCATTAAGCAAAGGATCAGGCCGGTAAGACCAGACGAAATGTGCACCACGTCGCCGCCGGCAAAGTCGAGCGCGCCGATGATGTCGCCGATAAAAGAGCCATCGCCGCCCCAGACCATGTGGGCGAGTGGCGCATAGACCACGAGCAGCCAAATGCCCAGGAAGGCCGTCATGGCACCGAACTTAACGCGGCCGGCCAGGCTGCCCGTGACGATGGCGGCCGTGATCATGGCAAACGCCATCTGGAAGGCGATGTTGATGATCTGAGGGTAGACGGCACCGTCCGCGGCATTGCCCTCGGCCGCCTGCAGTACCTGGTTGAGCACCGGCAGGCACAGCAGCTGGTCAAGGCCTCCAATAAACGGACTCGAGCCGTCGCCGCCATAGGCCAGCGACCAGCCGGCAACAATCCACAGCACACCAACCAGGCCAATGGCGCCAAAGCACATAAGCATGGTGTTGATGACATTTTTGCGCCTGGACAGGCCACCATAGAAAAACGCCAGACCCGGTGTCATAAAAAACACGAGCATGGTGCAGATGAGCATAAACGTTGTCGATCCCGTATCGTACATTCGCTCTCCCTTGGTCGCATGAACGTTGTCGGCGCCCATAATGCGGCCGAGGGGCAACTGGTGCAGACCAGATACGGCGCTGTTAAACGCTGCGTTGCCGAATGGAAACGGCGCCGCAATCTTGGAAACGGCGCGGCAACGGACGCGAAACGAACGGGAAATACGCAAGCAAGGGAGCCGTGAGCGCATCCGTCCCGGCTAGCGCCGGAACAGCTCGCGGGCTCGGTCGCGAAGGTCGGTGGCTCGGATGACGCCCTCGTAGCGGTTGATGCGCAAGCGCGGGAAGGCATTGAAGAAGCGCAGGTCGCGTCGGCTGAGCGACACGCTTGGCACCGGACGGCTCATGCGCTTGCCGGCAAGGCGACGACTGAGCGACGGACGCGGCATGCTCGGCGCGGCACCGGCCACGCGGCGGGCGGCAAGCGCCAGGCCGCGAGCACCATCCGCGATAAACGTCGGCATCGAAGCCTTCTCGCGCAGGGCATCGAGCGCGGCGTCACCCAGCTCGGCCAGCCACGCGTTAACGGCACGGCTACGAATGTGCGTCTGTGCCACCGAGTCAATCGTAGAATCGGGAATACGTTCGAGCATTGAATCCGAGGCATCGGCAAGCGACTCATTGATGCGGTCGGCAAGGTCGGCCCGGACGCGCTCCAGCTGATCAGACAGGCGCCGCCAGCTCGCCAACGAGCACACCGCGTCGACCATCATCGCGACCGCGACGATAAAGGCGGACAGCCGCACAATCAGCACCGGCAGATGGCCAAACAGCCCCAGCAATGCCGGCTCCACTAAGCGGCAAATACACAACGCACCCAAGCCAAACGCGCAGGCCCAGTACAGACAGATGCGTCCGTGCAGGTTAAACGGCAGGTGCGAGTAATCCCAAAAGCGAGCGCCCGTTGTTTTTTCCAACAGCACGCCCACGCTGTACTCAATCACGCTGCATACGAGCGCTGCAGCGACAAACTGGCTCGACGCATCAGGAATTCCGCGCAACAGCAGCCAGCAGGCAATGCCGCCCGCGCCATAGATGGGGCAGCACGGCCCCAGCAAAAAGCCACTGTTGGCAAATCGTCCGTGGTTGAGCATGGCGCAGACTGTCGACTCCCACACCCAGCCGCAAAAACCGTAGAAGGCAAACGAGAGCACCAGCGCCGAGAGCGGACAGGCGGCAAGCGTCGCGCCGTCAAATGCCATGTCGATCGCGGTCCCCACCGTCTACCCTCTCCTCTTTTCGCTCGAATCTTTGCTCGAGCCGTCACTCGAGCCCTCGTTCAAATCGTTCGCGCCGCCTTTGCGCG
Organism: Collinsella sp. OM07-12; assembly: GCF_003438275.1. Lineage (NCBI taxonomy): Bacteria > Bacillati > Actinomycetota > Coriobacteriia > Coriobacteriales > Coriobacteriaceae > Collinsella > Collinsella sp. OM07-12. The sequence continues at coordinate 30,841 of NZ_QSTQ01000019.1, read as the reverse complement.
GCAGACGGCCGACGACCGTCTCGCACAGAGCGCACCATTTATCGGCCAGGCACACAATCCATGCCTCGCGACACGTCGGTGGAACCGGTACCAGCGGAAACATATGGCGCACGATGATATTCCGCTCGCGCGGCGTCAGCTCAAAATCCTCTTCGGCACGCGCCAGGGCAAAAAATGGATGCCGAAATCCGTGCAGTCGATGGCTCGGGTCGGGGTCATGCCAATCGTAGAGAAAGTAGTCGTGTAACAGGGCTCCGCGCAGCAGCGAGGCACGGTCGACCGAAATGCCAGCACGGCCAAGGCGCTCGGCAAAAGACAGGCTCGCCCGCGCCACCGAGGTCACATGTGCATAAACCGTCACGTCACCATGCTGAATAAACTCGTGCGTCAGGCCCAAGCGGCCCGCCTGGGCCAGCTGACGGGCGGCATCGTCGACCTCGCGCGCGATGCTCTTGGCACGAACGGTATCGGACATGCGGCCTCCTTCCAGCGGCTCTCGGCGGCAAGCCACAGCCTGCACGCAATGAATAAAATCATCATGGAACTTATCAGTATGGCATCGGGCAAAACGTTTTGCCCCGCCAGTTGGCGAATTACCGCGCCGCCGTCACATATCAAACGCCAAAATGTGCGAGACTGTCTTGTGCAATTGTGCCGGCCGAGGGAGCGCCGGCGCTCGATTCGCATGGAGTAACCCACAACGATGCTGCTTACGCAAACGACAACGCCCGAGGACGTCAAGGCTCTTAATCGCGCCGAGCTCCCGCAGCTCTGCGGCGAGATTCGCCACGCCATCCTCGAAAGCTCCGCCGCCGTCGGCGGGCACGTTGCCCCCAACCTGGGCGTCGTTGAGCTCACGGTTGCGCTTCATCGCGTGTTTAACTCCCCCATCGACAAGATTGTCTTTGATGTTTCGCACCAGACCTACGCCCACAAGGCGCTGACTGGGCGCGCGTACACTTATATCGATCCGGAGCGTTATGGCGAGGCTTCTGGCTTTGCCAATCCCGACGAGTCCGAGCACGACCTGTTCGCCATGGGCCACACCTCCACGTCGGTGAGCCTGGGCTGCGGCCTAGCGCACGCTCGTGACCTGGCGGGCGATGCGTACAACGTCATCACCATCATTGGCGACGGCTCGCTTTCGGGCGGCCTGGCGTTTGAGGGCTTTAACAATGCCGCCGAACTCGATAGCAACCTGATCATCATCGTCAACGATAACGACCAGTCCATCGCCGAGAACCACGGTGGCCTCTATCGCAATCTGTCCGAGCTGCGCGCCAGCAACGGCACCTGTGAGCGCAACGTTTTCCGCGCGATGGGACTCGACTACCGCTATCTGGATGCCGGTAACGATGTGTTGGCCCTGGTCGACACGCTGCAGGAGCTGCGCGATATCGATCATCCCATCGTGCTGCACGTCTCCACCGCCAAGGGCAAGGGCTTTGAGCCAGCCCAGAACGACCCCGAGCGCTGGCATCACGTGGGTCCGTTTGACATGGCAACTGGACGCAAGCTCTGCCCGGGCCATCCGAGTGAGCCTGCGCCGCGCACCTATGCCGACATTACGGGCGAGGCGCTCAGCGCCGCCATCGAGCACGATCCGCAGGTCGTGGGCATCACGGCCGCCACGCCCTACATCATGGGCTTTACACCCGAGCTTCGCGCTGCCGCCGGCAAACAGTTCGTCGATGTGGGCATTGCCGAGGAGCATGCCGTAACCTTTGCCACCGCGCTTGCGCGCTCGGGCGCCAAGCCAGTCTTTGGTGTGTACGGCACGTTTTTGCAGCGCGCCTACGACGAGCTGTGGCACGACCTGTGCCTCAACGACGCCCCCGCAACCATCCTGGTGTTCGGTGCGTCAATCTTTGGCACCACGTCCGAGACGCACCTTTCGTTCTTTGATATTTCCATGCTGGGCGGTCTTCCCAACATGCGTTACCTGGCGCCTTCCTGCATGGAGGAATACCTGTCCATGCTGAGTTGGTCGCTCGATCACCGCGAGCATCCCGTGGCGATTCGCGTGCCGGGCATTGGCTTGGTAAGCCGCCCCGATCTGGCGCCCGCCGAAGACGCCGACTACAGCGCCGTTCGCTACAACATGGTGCGCCAGGGCCGCGATGTGGCCGTGCTCGCGCTTGGCGATTTCTTTGAGCTGGGCGAGCGCGTGGCAAACCGCCTGGCTGCCGAGTACGGCATCGAGGCCACACTCGTCAACCCGCGCTTTGCAACCGAGCTCGACCGCGAGTTCCTCGACAGCCTTGCCGCCGAGCATCGCGTTGTCGTCACCCTCGAGGACGGAATCTTGGACGGTGGCTGGGGCGAGCGTGTGGCGTGTTACCTGGCCTGCACGCCCGTGCGCACGCGCACCTTCGGCATCGCCAAGGGCTTCCCCGACCGCTACGACCCCAACGAGCTGCTCGCTCAGAGCGGCATGACGGTCGAGAACATGGCTGCCGAGGCCGTAAGGCTGCTCAACGAGTAAGAAAACCTCCGCAAGGGAAGCACCCCTGCGGAGGTTTTTATTTCCCCCAACTCAATTATTTCGATCTGTAACATCTAGGACCCGAATTCCCGTCTAACTGTTACAGGTCGAGACAAAACAGCGGGGCAGGCCGCCACATCTGCAAGAACCACCACAAAGGTGCCTGTCCCCTTTGTGGTGGTTTTAGGTCATGGTCGATGCGAAGAATGAATAACCGTTCATACGCGATCTCCTTACTTATATAACGACCACCATGAGCGACCGCGCCGCCCACAAGGCGGCGTCTCAACTGCAATAACCGACGTTTTACCAGATAAAACCTGCCAAAATAAACCTATCCCTATTTGGTAGGTAGAATAACCCATAAGGTAAGTATGTTTCTAAGTTATTTCGTGTTGACCCATTTGAGCGCAATAGGGTATAACTCTACTCAACCACTAGGATTTTTTTGAGAAAGGTGTTCTCCCATGAGCAAGAACCTCTCCCAGCAGGTCGTTCTCGACCGCCGCGGCTTTGTCGCCGCTACCTTCGCAACCGTCGCCGGCCTTGGTCTTGCCGGCTGCTCCGACACCAGCGCCGAGGCCGACAAGGGTTCCGCCGCCGGCTCTTCCAAGAGCTCCAAAAATACCGAGGCTTCCACCACGCTCGACGCCAAGGCATTCGACAAGCTCGTCAACGACGGCCCCAAGGCCGATGACGACGCCATCGCCGCCAGCACCTGGGCCACGGCCGTCAAAGACGCCGGCGTCTTTAAGATCGGTGGCGTTCAGACCTCCACGCTCTTCTCCCTCCTCAACGAGAAGGACGGTCAGACCCGCGGCTTCGACGCCGGCATCGCACAGCTCCTGTCCAACTACATTCTGGGCGAGAACAAAGTCGAGATCACGCAGGTGACCTCGGACACGCGCGAGTCCGTCCTGCAGAACGGCCAGGTCGACGCCGTCTTTGCCACCTACACCATCACCGACGAGCGCAAGAAGCTCGTCTCCTTCGCCGGTCCCTACTACTACACCCAGCAGGCCATCCTGGTGCTCGCCGACAACGACGACATCAAGAGCGTCGACGACCTGGCCGACAAGAACGTTGCCGTCCAGTCCGGCTCCAACGGCCCCGCCATCCTGGAGGAGTTCGTTCCCAAGGCCAGCCAGCAGGAGTTCAAGACCGACGAGGAGGCCCGCCAGGCACTCCAGCAGGGCCGTGTTGATGCCTACGTCATCGACAACAACATGCAGCAGAGCGCCCTGGTCCGCGAACCCGGTAAGTACAAGATCGCCGGCAAGCCCTTCGGCAGCAAGGAGCCCTACGGCATCGGCCTGCCGCTCGATTCCGACGGCGTTGCCTTTGTCAACGACTTCCTCAAGAAGATCGAGGACGACGGCACCTGGACCGAGCTGTGGCAGATCTGCATCGGCGACCGTACGGGCGACACCAATGTTCCCGAGCTGCCCGAGATCGGCGCCTAGGCAACGCGCCTAGTAACGGCCGCAATGAAACCATATGGAAACGCACGGTGCGCTTTATTGCGCTAAACTGTTTCTTCACTGAGTTGTCGGGGCTTCCGTACACACGGGAGCCCCTTTCCTTATCGGCGGGAGGTCCGCATGAGTCTCTCCGAGCTCTGGTCGCTCTATGGCCAGAACTACATTGAAGCGCTGCTCGCAACCTGGGGCATGACGCTTGAGTCGTTTGCCATCGCCATGGTGCTGGCAGTCGCCGTCACTGTGATGCGCGTGTCGCCGCTCAAGCCGCTACGCGTCTTTGGCGACCTGTATGTTCAGGTCTTCCGTAACATCCCCGGCATCGCACTGCTCATTATCGTCGTCTACGCATTGCCGCCGCTCAAGGTCGTTCTGCCCTACCGTACCTGCGTTATCGTCGCCACGGTGTTGCTGGGCTCCGCCTTTGGCTCCGAGAACTTTATGAGCGGCATCAACACCGTCGGTGTCGGCCAGGTAGAAGCCGCCCGCTCGCTGGGCATGGGCTTCAGCCGCATCCTCGCCAAGATCGTGATCCCGCAGGCACTGCGTTCGAGCGTACTGCCCATGACGAACCTCTTTATCGCCGTCATGCTCACCACCGCGCTCGGCAGTCAGGTGCCGCTTAAACCGCAGGAGCTCACCGGCGTGGTGAGCTACATCAACACGCGCTCGCTCGGCGGCGTCGCCGCGTTCTTTATCTCGGCGCTCGGCTACCTGGGCACGGCCTTTGTGGTGAGCCACATTGGCAACTATATCGATAAGAGGGTGAGGATCCTCCGATGAGCAAGCACTCCACCTCCGCGCTCACCATGCGCGATGCGCTCTACGAGGCTCCCGGCCCCAAGATGCGCGCCAAGATTCGCGTCGGCACCGCCATCTCACTTGTTGCCGTGGCCGCGCTCATCGCTCTGGTACTGCAGCGCTTTTATGTGACCGGCCAGCTTTCGGTCCATTACTGGTACTTCTTTACGCACCTCACCACCTGGAAGTTCCTGCTTGCCGGTTTTGAGGGCACGGTAAAGGTCGCGCTCACCGCCGGCGCCATCGCGCTGGTACTGGGCTTAGTCCTCATGCTCGGCCGTACCAGCGACATCAAGCCGCTGCAGCTGGTCTGCCGCGTGCTCACCGATTTCTTCCGTGGCGTGCCGAGCCTGCTGTTCATCTACTTCTTCTTTTTGGTGCTGCCCCAGTACAAGATTGCGCTGCCGTCGTTTTGGATGCTCACACTTCCCGTCGCGCTCGCTGCGGCCGGCGTGCTTGCCGAGATCTTCCGCGCCGGCGTCAACGCCGTGCCGCGCGGCCAGGTCGAGGCTGCCCAGGCGCTCGGTCTCTCCAAAGCTAAAATCACCTTTAAAATCGTGCTGCCGCAGGCTATTCGATTTATCATCCCGTCGTTGATTTCACAGCTTGTGGTCGTCGTCAAAGACACCACCGTCGCCTATGTGGTGAGCTACCCCGACCTCATGCAAAATGCCCGCGTGCTCATTACCAACTACGATGCACTCGTATCGGTTTACCTGGTGATCGCGGTCATCTATATCCTCATCAACGTCGCGATCAACAAGGCCGCTGTCTACGTTTCGCACAAGACCGGCGCGACCATCATCCGCTAACGATTTACCATTTCGAGTCATAAGGAGCCGAGCATCATGGCACAGAGCACTTCTACTACCGACAACCGGCCGTTGATTGAGCTCAGGCACGTCGATAAGCACTATGGCGATCTGCACGTCCTCAACGACATCAACCTCTCGGTCGACCGCGGCGAGGTCGTCGTGGTGATCGGTCCCTCGGGCTCGGGCAAGTCGACCATGTGCCGAACCATCAACCGCCTGGAAACCATCGACTCAGGCGAGATCCTCATCGAGGGCGAGCCCCTGCCGCAGGAAGGCAAGGATCTTGCCCGCATGCGCGCCGAGCTGGGCATGGTGTTTCAGCAGTTCAACCTGTTCGCACATATGACGGTGCTGCAAAACGTCATGCTGGGACCGGTCGACGTGCTGGGCATCTCCAAGGATGAGGCTCGCGAGCGCGCCATGGACCTGTTGAGTCGCGTAGGCGTTGCGGAGCAGGCCGATAAGGTGCCCGCACAGCTCTCGGGCGGTCAGCAGCAGCGCGTCGCCATCGCCCGTTCGCTTGCCATGCAGCCCAAGGCCATGCTCTTCGACGAGCCCACGAGCGCCCTTGACCCCGAGATGATCAACGAGGTGCTCGAGGTCATGGTTCGCCTGGCCCAACAGGGCATGACGATGATCGTGATTACGCATGAGATGAACTTTGCCCGCCGCGTGGCCGACCGCGTCGTGTTTATGGCCGACGGTCAGATCGTGGAAACCGGCACGCCCGACGAGTTCTTCGACCACCCCCAGACCAAGCGCGCCCAGGACTTCCTCAACTCCATCAAGGGCCACTAGCCCAATTGCCATATCTGCTCGCCATGACCATCCAAACTCGAAAGCAACACCTATGATCGGAACTCGCACTTCATCGTCATACACCCCGCACGTCGACGTCGATCCCGCCGACCGCCCGCTCATCCTCGTCGCGCCGCGCTGGGAAGAGGCGAAGCCGTTTTTAAGCGAAACGCTCTCCCCCAACGAGGAAATCGCAAGTGTCTTTGTCGATGCCATCCTTGCCGCCGGTGGCCTGCCGCTGCAGATGTCTATTACCGAAGACATCGATGTTATCCGTCATTACGTGGAAATCGCCGACGGCATTGCCATTCCTGGCGGCCCGGACGTCAACCCCAAACGCTGGGGCGACGAGCGTCCTTACGACCCCACGCTGTGCTGCGAGATTCGCGACCGTTTTGAGTTTAAGCTGGTTAACGAGGTGCTTCGCGCCAAGAAGCCGCTCTTTACCACCTGCCGAGGCACGCAGCTGCTCAATGTCGCCACCGGCGGCACCCTGTGCATGGACGTGCCGAGCCTGGGCGCGCGCGAGGGCCGCACGCAGTGGCGCCATACCCACGTGCTCAACGACCCTGTGCATCCTGTCGAGGTCGTGCCGGGCTCGCTGCTGGAGCGCGCGGTTGGCGGGCACAGGTTGATCCAGACCAACTCCGCACACCACTGCTGCGTCGATCGTCTGGGTAAAAGCACGCGCTTGGTCGCCAAGGCAACCGACGGCGTACCCGAGTGCATCGAGGTCGAGGGCCAGCCGTTCTGCCTAGGCGTGCAATGGCATCCCGAGTACACCTGGCAGACGCTCGAGACCGACTTTAACCTGTGGAAGTCGTTTGTCGAGGCAGCGGCAAAGGTTAAGCAGGCCCGTTAGTTCACGGACAGCACAACAAATAAGGGCGCCCCGCCGGCCACATGGTCCGACGGGGCGCCCTTTTGCCTATATGCATCCGGCGCGCATCAAAGCTCGCAAGCTCTTATTCAGCCGCCTCGCGTAAGGCCGACATCGTAGCTGTATATTGCTGCTGCAGCGCATGCATTCCCTCGCGAGCGCCGTCAACGGCATCGGCGCCGCGCAGCGCCTCGGTCACCACGACCGCCGGCTCATACAGATTATCGAATCCCAGGTTCTGGCTCACGCCCTTGAGCGTATGCGCTGCCATAAACGCACCTTCGGCGTCTCCTGCCGCCATGGCGGCCTCCAGCTTGTCCATGCTCTCGTCATCCAAAAACTTGAGGGCAAAGCGGGCAAGCATTTCCTCGCCCATCAGCCGAGCGCACGCGTCATCATAATTAGCGCCGATCTTCTTATACGCCTCACGCATGGAAATCATGGATTGAAACTCCTTTGGTCAAACTAAATCGTGGGAAACGCGACAACGTCGGCGGGGCGTGCCAACGTCTCGGCAATACGGTCTTGCACCTCGAGCAGACAGTCCAGCAGCAGCGGGTTAAAGGTGCCGCACTTACCGTCCAGGATCATCTGGATCGCCTCCTCGTGCGGGATGGCATCCTTGTACACGCGAACGCTCGTCAGCGCATCGTACACGTCGGCCACCGAAACCACCTGTGCGGCGATGGGGATATCGTCGCCCTTAAGGCCGTCGGGATAACCCTTGCCGTCCCAGCGCTCGTGGTGCCAACGCGCAATCTGGTACGCATATTCCATAAGCGCATTGCCGGCGTGATGGCGGCCCAGCTCATGCAGCATGTCGGCGCCGATCGTGGTATGCGTCTTCATAATCTCGAACTCCTCGGGCGTGAGGCGCCCGGGCTTGTTGAGAATCGCATCGTCAATCGACATCTTGCCGATATCGTGCAGCGCCGAAGCCAAGGCAATCGTGGAGCGCTCCTCGTTGTCGAGGGAGATGTTGTCGCTACGGTGGACCAGGCAGCCGAGCAGTAGCTCGGTCAGCTTCTCGATGTTCGTAACGTGCCCGCCGCTCTCGCCATTGCGAAGCTCCATGACGCCGGCCATGATGTCGATGAGCATGCGGCTGTTCTTGACGCGCTCGTTGTACTGTTGGGACAGCAGGCTCGTCAGACGACGCTGTTTGGCGTACAGGCGGATGGTGTTGCTTACACGGCGGCGCACGACACGGGAGTCAAACGGGCGGTTGACATAGTCCGAAGCACCCAGCTCGTACGCGCGCAGCACCACATCGTCGGAATCTTCGCTCGAGATCATGATGACAGGCAGATTGTCAATAATCGACCGGCGCGACAGATCGCCCAACACCTCAAAGCCGTTCATGCCCGGCATGACAATGTCCAGCAGCACGAGCGACAGCTCATCGCCACACCGGCCTGCATGCGGGCGCTGCGAAGCTTTTCCTCATAATATCGGCGATTGCGCACGCTCGTCAGCACGTCGGTGTAGACAAGGTCCTCCTCTGCGGCCTCCTGTTCATCAATCGGGCGCACCATCAGCAGGACGTGAAGCTCGCCCTCGACCTTCAGAGGGCGCAGGCGAGCGCGGTACTCAACGCCATCGTTGAGCAGCCGTTCCGACACCTCATCGGAGCCTGCCAAGACCTCCAGACCTGACTGGCGCAGACAGGGACACCGATCGCCGGCGAGCAGGCAGTTGGGATCGCCCTTAATCTGGTCGGCCGACAGCAAACGCACCACGGGGTAGGGCTGAAGCCGCAGACGTTGGGTTTTGAGCACCCTTGTTAACACAGCCGAAACGTCTACGAAAGAAGCCCGTTTGATGATTCGGCCGCTAGAGCCCCAAGATGCCGCGGACAGCCTGGGCGGCCGCTGTCGGGCGATCGCGCAGCCCGTTGTGCGCGCCGGGAACTACTACGAGCGGACAATTCAAAAGCTCAGCCGCCGTTCTCGTGCCCGCCTCGCGGGGCGTGCCAATCGAGAGCTCGCCCAGAAACACGGCGGCCACCGTTTTCGAGGCGCGGACGCCATCCCAATCGGGAACGCAGGTCATAGTGATCTCGTATTCGTTTGCCATGAAACTGCGGCCGTTGCGCAGGGCATGCTTGGCTTCTGCCTCGGTTAACTTGGGGGCTTGAGGGTCCGAATCGCCGATGGCGCCCAGGAAGGCCCTTAGCGCCCTCGAGACCTTTCCCGCAGCAATCATCTCGAGTAAAACCGGGGCCGCACCCAGGCCGGCGCCTTCGTTTGTCACGGCGGGTTCATGCAGAATCGCACGCGAGACAATGGTCGGGTTTGTACGGAGAAGCTCCAGGGTCACCAGCGTACCGGCACTGTGCGCGAGCACGTTTGCCGGAGCGCCGATATGCTCGATGACGGCCTGCAGGTCGTCGGCCTGGGCGGCGAGGTCGTAGCGCCCGTCCGCGGCGTCGCCGCTCTCGCCGCAGCCGCGGCGGTCGTAGGCAACTACGCGGCACACTTGGCTGAGCTCGCGGGCGATACCCTCAAAAAATGTGCCATCGACGCAGGCACCGTGCACGCATATCAAGGCAGGCGCATCCGACGGCACGCCCGACTCGGCAAACTCGCGACAGGCAATCGTGGTGCCCGCATTCTCGACCGTAAAATCCATGTTATGCCCCATCGTCTTGTGCCTTGTTAACACATGAACTGTACCCGACCCGAAACCTTTCATATCGCAGGCATCGAGGGCAGAATGAAAAAACGAAACCTAAGAGCACAAGCCAAACCAGACTTTGGCGCCGATGCTATGCTTAGGCACAACTGTCCCAAGGAGCATATGCCTATGTCTACGTTTTTAAATGCCAGCCCCATCTTTGGACCGGTGCGCAGCCGCCGTCTGGGCCTTTCTCTCGGTGTCAACATGATGCCGGCATCGGGCAAGATCTGTACGTTTGACTGCATCTACTGCGAGAACGGCCTCAACGCCGAGCGCCCCTGCCATGAGCCGTACAACACAGCTGCCGTGGTACTCGACGCGCTCGAGGCAAAGCTGCGCGAGATGGCAGCCGAGGGCGAGCTCCCCGATGTGATCACCTTCGCAGGCAACGGCGAGCCCACCGCCGCACCGGAGTTTCCGCAGGCCATCGCCGGCGCCGTCGCGCTGCGCGACGAGCTTGCCCCGAACTCCAAGATCGCCGTGCTCTCCAACGGCACGCGCACCGATCGTCCCGAGGTGCACAACGCGCTCATGATGGTCGACGACAACATCCTCAAGCTCGATACCGTCGACCCGACATTTATCCAGCTGCTCGACCAGCCTGTTGGCCCCTACGACGTCGAGCACCAGATCGAGACGTTCGCGAGCTTTGACGGTCACGTTATTATCCAGACGATCTTTTTGACCGGCGAGTATCAGGGCAAGTCCCTCGATAACACCGGCGAAGCGTATGTCGGCCCTTGGCTCGCGGCGCTCGAGCGCATTCGCCCACAGGAGGCGACCATCTACACGGTAGCGCGCGAAACACCGATCGCCGGCCTTGCCAAAGCAGCGCCCGAGGCGCTCGATGCGATCGCCGCACGTGTGCGCGCCCTCGGCATTCCCTGCCAGGTGAGCTACTAGCGCGCGGCCACCCGCCAGCAAATCATCCTCAACTGACAGGGTAGCTAAAAAGCCCCGTCCCAAATGAGCTGGTCTGCGGGTGAGCTATACTAGCTGCAAATGAAAGGAAGTTAGCCATGTTTGACAATGGACCCGTGCCCGGCCGCAACGACGCTTGCTGGTGCGGCAGCGGCAAAAAATATAAGAAATGTCACAGCGCCTTCGACGAGCGCCTCGAGCGCTTGTGGGAAGAGGGCTGGGAGGTTCTGCCTCGCACGCTCTACAAGACGCCCGCCGATATCGAGGGCATTAAGCGCTCGGCCGCCATCAACGTGGGCGTGCTCGACTACGTGGGCGAACACATCGCCGCAGGCATGACCACCAACCAGATCGACCAGATGATCTACGACTACACCGTCGAGCACGGCGGCACGCCGGCCGACCTCAACTACGAGGGCTATCCCAAGAGCGTGTGCACCTCAATCAACGACGTCGTCTGCCACGGTATCCCCTGCGATGCGGATGTGCTGCACGAGGGCGACATCATCAACGTGGACTGTTCCACAATCTTGGACGGCTACTTTAGTGATTCGAGCCGTATGTTCTGCATCGGCGAGGTCTCGGCCGAGCGCCAGCGCCTGGTCGACGTCACCCGCGCCAGCGTGGAGGCTGGCCTTGCCGCCGTCAAGCCGTGGCTGCCGCTGTCCGTGATGGCCGAGGCTGTGCAAAAGACCGTCGAGGACGCCGGCTTTAGCGTGGTGCGCGAGTACGGCGGACACGGAATCGGTAAGGAGTTCCACGAGGACCCGTTTGTGGGCTTTACCACCGAGGCGCCCGATGTGGACACCATCATGGCTCCGGGCATGGTCTTTACCATCGAGCCCATGGTCAATGCCGGAGCGCCCGACATCAAGATTAGCAAGGGCGACGGCTGGTGCGTGCGCACCAAAGACGGTAGCGATTCGGCTCAATGCGAGGTACAGCTCGTGGTGACCGAGGACGGTTACGAGCTGCTGAGCTGGTAGCCACACGAACGCCGGATGTCTATGGACCTGCAACCGTCCATGCATCCGGCGTTTCGTTTGAACGTTTTGCCTGATAAAACCTGCCAAAATAAACCTGTCCCTTTTTGGTAGGTCAAGCGGAGAGGACTGCTTGTGAACATCCTGGTTTTGCTGCCCGTCAACGACCGTCATCGCGCAATTCTCGAGTCGAGCGCTCCGGGCGAAGATTTTATCTACACGAGCGCCGACGCTGTCACGCACAAGCAAGTCGCCGACGCCGACGTGATTCTGGGCAACGTCGACCCCGCCATGCTCATGGCATGCGAGCATCTCCAGCTGTTGCAATTGCAGACCGCCGGCTATGACGACTACCTTGCCGCCGGCACCGTGCCGGCTGACGCCAAGCTGTCTTGCTCGATCGGCGCCTACGGTCAGGCCGTAAGCGAGCACATGTTTGCCATGGTGCTGTCAATGATGAAGCGCCTGCCCGGCTATCACGACTTGCAGCGCGAGCATCGCTGGGAGGATTTGGGGCAGGTTACCTCGCTCAAAAATGCCAACGTGCTGGTGCTGGGCGCGGGCGATATCGGCGGCCACTTTGCCACGCTCTGCCGCAGCATGGGCGCACACGTCCGCGGCATCAAGCGCCATCCGCTCGTCTACCCCATTGTGTTTGAGGACATGGACGGCATGGATGCCCTGTCTGAGCGCCTGGCGGAGGCCGACATCGTCGCATCCTTTATGCCCAGCACGCCCGAGACCCGCGGTCTGGCGAACGCCAAGTTCTTTGCCGCAATGAAGCCGGGCGCCTTCTTTGCCAACGGCGGCCGCGGTGACCTTGTGGTCGCCGACGACTTGGTTGCCGCCCTGGAGTCGGGACATCTTGCCGGCGCCGCGGTCGACGTCACCGACCCCGAGCCCCTGCCCGCGACAAGCCCGCTGTGGGACGCTCCCAACATGCTCATCACGCCGCATATCTCGGGCTGGTTCCACCTAGAGGCCACGCTCAACAACGTGGTCGACATCGCCGCCGAGAATCTACGCCATCTTCTGGCTGGCGAGACGCTACGCTGCTGGATTGAGCATTAGGGTTCCGCCGTTCTAACGAACGGCGGACCGGTCGACGCTGCGCGCCGCCCAGAGCGACAATTTGTCATTCAAAAGGCAAGGCATGACCAGAAGGTCTATGCCTTGCCTTTTTCATGCCAACTTGTTCGCTCTGGACATCGCTCGCTGACGCTTGCTCAATCTGCGGTGTCTTAACAATTCTGTCCAGCTGTTGGCGTTGCGGCATTTGCCCAGATAAAACCTGCCAAAATTAACATCCCTTTTTGGCAGGTTTTAGAGCTCCACGCTTTCGGCGCCGTTGATATGGAGGTCACGCTCGTAGAAGGCGGTGAGGGCGCGGATGGCGCACATCACGTCGCGCACGCCGCCGGTCTCGTAGCTCGAGTGCATGGCCAGCTGCGGCAGGCCCACGTCCACAGCGTGCATACTCGCCTGCATGTTCGACAGGTTGCCCAGGGTGGAGCCGCCGGCCATATCGCTCTTGTTGGCGAAGGCCTGCGTGGGTACGTCGGCGTCGTCGCAAATAGCCTGGAACACCGCGCGGCTAAAGGCATCGGTGCAGTAGTGCTGGTTGGCGGCCTCCTTGATGACGATGCCGCCGTTGAGCACAACCTGGTTGCGGGCGTCGCACTTCTCGGCGTGGTTGGGGTGCACGGCATGCGCGTTGTCGCAGCTCACGAGCATCGAAGCGGCAAGCGCACGGTGGTACGACTCGTCGTCGAAGCCCAGCGATCCGTTAATGCGGCGCAGCGCGTCGGCCAAGAACGTCGACATGGCGCCTTGCTTGGTCTCGGAGCCAACCTCCTCGTTATCAAAGCAGCAGAAGACCGAAACGTCGTGCGCGTTCTCAGCTCCCAAAAATGCCTGCAGCGAGGTGTAGGCGCAGGCCAGGTCGTCGAGCTTGGGCGTCGAGATAAACTCGTCGGCCCAGCCCCAAATGCGCGCATCCTGGCGGTTGACCAGGAACAAATCGCGGCCCAGAATCTGCTCGGGCTCAACATCCAGCTCGTCGGCGATCAGGGCGTCAAAGTCGCCCTGCTTAAGGTCGCCAGCGCTAATGAGAGGGTACAGGTCAACGGCTCGGTTGGGCGCAAAGCCCTCGTTAACGCCGCGGTTCATATGGATGGCAAGGCTCGGGATGATGGCGACTTCGCGCTCGGTAGCGAACAAACGACTCTCGATACGGTCGCCCTCGCGTACCAACACGCGGCCCGCGAGTGCCAGCGGACGGTCGAACCAGGTGTAGTCGATCATGCCGCCGTAGGCCTCGGTGTTCAGGCGCAGCGTCTCGCCCGCGCCGTCGAGCTCGGGCACGGCCTTGACCTTAAACGTCGGCGAGTCGCTGTGCGACGCCGTCAGCTGAAAATGATAGTCACCGGCAACGCCGTCCTCGCCCCACGTAGCGGCCAGGTCCTCGCCCACTTTAAAGGCAACAACGCTCGAGGTATTGCGCTGCGTGTAATAACGCCCGCCCGGCTCGATGTCCCACGCCGCATTCTCGGGCAGGTAGGTAAAGCCCGCCTCGTCGAGCTCGGCCATAATGGTCGCCGCCGTATGGAACATGCTGGGGCATGCCTCGATAAAGTCGATAAGGTCGTTGGCGGCCTCGATATCGTCGGCCGTCACATGCGCGCGCTCGGGCGTTTCCTGATCCGTCATGCTCTCCCCTTTCACTGGGCTGATGGTCCCCTCCAGCATACCCCGCCGCGCCAGTGCCGTGCCTTTCATTCCATGTTTAATCCCGCGCCGCTCGCCAAGTTGAGCCATCATGCCCGCACTCCTTTTGCGACAATTACGCTAACAGGACGAAAGGAGCCGTCATGAAGCCACGTAACATTGCCATCGCCTGCGGTGTCGCAGGAGTCGCCGTCGGCCTTGCCGCTGCCACCGGCATCGTTTATCACAAACAAATCAAGTCTGCCGCGTCACTCAAACGCTTGACCGGCTACGCGGATGGCTATGACCTGTACGCAATCGACATTGCCTACGACTACGATCTTGATCGCATCATCGCCACTGGCGTGCGCGACGACCAGGCCTACATCGATGCCGTGGTGGCACAGGTGCTGCCCGGTGTGCCGGCACATGTCCAGGCGCCCCAGTTTGCCTGCAGCGCTTTTGTCGCCGTAGATGCCGAAGGCCGCGTGCGCACCGGTCGCAATTACGACTTTAAGGACGACACCTCGGCGCTGCTGGTGCGTAATCACCCGTGCGACGGCTATGCCTCCATCGGGTTTGCCGCCCTTAACAACCTGGACGATAACACTCCGCTTGACTCCGTCGGCGGACGCGCTGCGGCGTTGATAGGCCCGTTTGCCCAGCTCGACGGCGTCAACGAATGTGGCGTGTCCATTGCCGTGCTCACCCTGGATTCCAAACCCTGTGACCAGGACACGCAACGCCCCGTCATCAATACCTCGCTCGCCATCCGTCTGGTGCTCGACCGTGCCGCCACCACGCAAGAGGCCGTCAACCTGCTTTCCGCCTACGACATGCACGCCATGGCAGGACGCGATTACCACTTCTTTATCAACGACGCCGCCGGTGACGCGCGGGTGGTGGAGTGGGATCCGCGCGATCCCGACCGTGCATGCAAGGCGACGCCCGTACGCCAGGTCACGAACTTCTACGCCTGCTATGGTGACGAGGTGCTCCCCAACCAAAAGAACGGCGAGCTGGGCCATGGTAAAGAGCGCGCCGTCGCAATCGCCGATGTCCTCGACGCCCGTGCCGGCGCCCAAGACGAGGCAGTCGCTTGGAAGGCCCTACGCGCTGCGGCGCAAGAGCCCAATCCGGAAGACATCACCAGCAACACGCAGTGGTCGGTCGTCTTTGACAACACCGAGCCCGCTGCCGCCATCACGCTGCGCCGCCACTGGGGCGACGTCGACGCCTTCGCGCTGTAAGGAGCCAGGCCCGTCGACCTTACGCTCGCCTGACGTTGCTTACATTTCTATACGCTTGAGCTAACACGTTTTACCCCTGTATCAACAGTGTGCGGGGGTAAACTTATGCGCATGTTATAACTTGCCCGGAAGGATTCATCATGCTTAGGATCGGTCTTCTTACCAGTGGCGGCGACTGCCAGGCGCTCAACGCCACCATGCGCGGCATTGTCAAAACGCTCATGACCAATAGTGAAGAGCCTATCGAGATCTATGGTTTTGAGGACGGCTACCAGGGCCTTATCTACAGCAGGTTCCGCGTTATGACTCCCGCCGATTTTAGCGGCATCCTCACCCGCGGCGGCACCATTCTAGGCACGAGCCGCACGCCGTTCAAGCGCCTGGACATTCCCGAGGCTGACGGCGTCGAAAAGGTGCCCGCGATGGTCCACACCTATCACAAGCTGCAGCTCGACTGCCTGTTTATGCTGGGCGGCAACGGCTCCACCAAGACCGCCAACCGTCTGCGCCAAGAAGGCCTGAACGTTATCGCTCTGCCCAAGACCATCGATAATGACACCTGGGGCACCGAGATGACGTTTGGCTTTACGAGCGCCATCGACGTTGCCACCAAGTGCATCGACGACATCCACACCACCGCCTCGAGCCACGGCCGCGTGTTCGTCATCGAGATCATGGGCCACAAGGTTGGCTGGATCCCGCTGTACGCTGGCGTCGCGGGCGGCGCGGATGTCATCTTGATTCCCGAGATCCCCTACGACATGGATAACGTCATCAAGACCATTGAGCATCGCATGGAGACTGGCAGCCGCTTTACCATCGTGGCCGTCGCCGAGGGCGCTATCTCCAAGGAGGACGCGGCGCTGTCCAAGAAGGAGTACAAGAAGAAGCTCGCCGAGCGTACGAGCCCGTCGATTGTCTACGACATCGCCAAGGAGATCGAGGCCAAGACCGGTCGCGAGACCCGCGTCGCCATCCCCGGTCACACGCAGCGCGGCGGTCAGCCCGACGCCCAGGACCGCATCTTTGCGACCCAGTGCGGCGTCGAGGCGGCACTGGGCTGCCTACGCGGCGAGTTTGGCTACATGATTGCCCTGCGTGACGGCAAGATGTGCCACATGCCGCTCGAGGATGTCGCCGGCAAGCTCAAGTTTGTCGACCCCCAGAGCGACCTGGTGCGCGAGGCCAAGGCATTGGGCATCAGCTTCGGCGACGAATAGCCTCGGCCGAAACTGCTCTCATCGGAGGCCCCAGGGCTTACCTCCCAAATCGTCCTCGGACATGTCAGGATCCCGCCGTGCGCTCCGCGCGGCGGGATCCTTCCGTCCTGCGGAAAGATTTGGGAGGTAAGCCCTGGGGCCTCCTGCGGTAACTAGGGAGGTCGAGGCTATTCGTCTTCTTGCTGCAAGTGCGTGGGCTGAGATTTTGGGATGTTGCAGGCTCTTAGCTGAGAGTAGCACTGACATTTGTCCTGAAATGGCTGGTCGTTAGGAGTTGCTACCGGTAGTTGCGGTAGGGTTGGAGCAGATTCTAACTAGAAATGGTGGTCGCTACTGGTTGTTCTCGGCATACTCGGCTCATTCGATTACGGTCACCACATGAAAGGAACTGTTATGGATCTTGCGATGGCGCAGCAGCTCGTTGATCGCCGCAAGGCTGCCGGGCTTTCTCAGGAGGCGCTTGCCGCCCAGCTGGGTGTGAGTCGTCAGGCTGTCAGTAAATGGGAGCGCAGCGAATCCTCACCCGATACCGATAACCTTATTGCGCTCGCCGCGCTGTATGGCGTGTCGCTGGATGAACTGCTGTATGGAGAGGCGGTGGATAGCACTGATGACTCGCAGACTGATGATGAGGCACAGAACAGCAACGCCGGCACCAAAGCTCCAGATGGGGCTGAAGAGGCTGAGGCTTCTACTGAGCACGCTGATTGCAGCGATAAGCCACTTGTCGATATTTCCCTCGCGCGCGGCATCCACGTTATTGATCCCAACAAAGGCGAAGAGGTCCATGTTGGCTGGAGTGGCATCCATGTGGCTAACGAGCGCAAGGGTGAAGAGGTCCATGTGGGGCCAGGCGGATTGCATATCGATACGCTAGAGGACGATGGACATAACGTGCATACCAATGACGATGGCACCGTCACCATCGACGGCGAGACGTTTTCCAGCTGGAAGGAAGCACACGACAAGCTCGACCATCATGGCAAGCATTTCCACACCAAGGTCGGTCGTGCGTGGAACAAGTTTCCCTTCCCCGCACTTGTCGCTCTCGCCTATCTGGTGCTCGGCATTGTCTACGGCACATGGGACATGGGGCTTTTCCTCGTCTTTCTGGTTCCCGTCTACTACGCGATTGGTGACTTCATCGATCGGCGCCACCTGTCTAAGCTGATCGAGGCCATCTACCCGGCAGCCGCCATCGCTTGGTTCCTCTACATGTGGCTCTGTTTGGGACAGCCCCATCCTGCATGGATCATCCTCATCACGATTCCCGTCATAAAGGCGCTCATGCGCTGGTGCCGCAAACAATGGAAGCACCGCAAACAGGCCTAACACGCTCCGACCCACCAGCACCCAACCACCCCCGCCCTTCTCCTAAGTTGCGGTGAGATAGGGACTGTTTCGAAGTTCCAAAGCGCCAAACAGTCCGTATATCACCACAACTTACAAACAACTGGGTCAGTTCCGGCACGGAGATTAGCATTGAGCTGACCGCGCGCCAAGAAAAGGGCCTATTTACTACGTTTAACTCGAGAGGGCCGACCATACCCGCCTTTTCCGAAAAATGGCAAGCCCTCTACCTGCGGTTTTAATTTCATAATCTTTGTCATGGTCGAGGGTGTGGTAGCAAACGTAGTAGATAGGCCCGTTTTGTGGCATACGACCCATTCAAGCCCAATCTCGAAGGCTAAAGAGAGCCTCTCATCCACGCCTGGGAGCGAAAACCAAATAGAATGAAAGGCAAATGGAAAGCCCGTTTGACGAGCGGAGGACATATGCGCGACGTAGCCGAAAGCGACTGGAAGCTGTTTAAGAAAATGCTTCCTCAATGGCAAGAACGTTATATGGAAAAGCTCATCGCCCAGTACGTTGAGATGCTGAACGGCGACAGCGAAGCGTCCAGTAGATTTTGGGCATTAGAAGAGCGCCTCAATAGAGACAAGCTGTCCTCAGGCGTAATCGCAAACAACATTCGCCGCAGCACAATGCACCGCGAGATAGCCAATTTGCTTATCGACAGCGTGATCACCCTTGACGACCTTGACGGTTTTACCGAGGACATTAAGAGCTATGCGCAACGCTGGATTGGGCAGTAAGAGCACTGAACGACAGACCTCCCCAGCAAAACGGGGCAAACGCTGGGCCACCTAATGGTTGTCCGGCGTTCGCCCAGATAAAACCTGCCAAAATAACCCTGTCCCTTTTTGGCAGGTTACTCGGCGCTCTTGAGGGCGCCGACCATGTCGATCTTGTTGAGCGTTCGGTTGGTGGCGAGGTTGACGATGATCGTAAAGCCGAAGGAAAGCACCACGGCAAGCACGTAGCTCAGCGGCTCGACTTCGACGTCAAAGTACAGCGACGGCATCTGCAGGATGTACGTAAAGCTCTCGGCAAGCAGGCCACCCAGCGGCACGCCCAGCGCGGCACCAATCGCCGTCAAAATCAGCGTCTCCTTGTTAACGTAGTGGTGCACCTCGCCACGACGGAAGCCCAGCACCTTGATAGTCGCCAGCTCGCGTTCGCGCTCCGAGATGTTGGTATTAGACAACGTAAATACCACCACAAACGACAGGCACGCCGCCATAAAGGTCACAAGCACCACGACCGAATTGAT
This sequence comes from Collinsella sp. OM07-12, assembly GCF_003438275.1. NCBI lineage: Bacteria > Bacillati > Actinomycetota > Coriobacteriia > Coriobacteriales > Coriobacteriaceae > Collinsella > Collinsella sp. OM07-12. Next base: position 11,211 of record NZ_QSTQ01000019.1, on the reverse strand, counting down.
AATCGTAAAGTTTGCCTCATAGTTTTCCCAATGCTCGGCGGTACTCGACAGCGTAATCCAACCATCGCTCTTAAGACGGTTGGTAAACGCAATCTGATCGGCCGACGAACCCTTAAGCAGCGCAAGGATGCCGTTGAGGCGCGCGCTTCGACCGAACGCGCTCTCATAGGTGCTCTGCGTCATATAGAGCGTGTTGCCCAGATAGTTAAGCGAAATGTCGCTGACCTTGACCTTGGCGACGTTGAGTGACGAATCCTGGACATGTGCTGTGTCACCCGGCTTGATCCCCAGCACCAGCTGAGAGCTCTTGCTCAAATACACATCCCCGTCGCGCAGGGCGAGCGGTTCTTCGGACTCGTCCTCGAGACACACGTAGTCGTCCAGGTCGTTCGTGCGGTCATCGGGCACCACGATCAGTTGCACGGTCTCGCTCTTGCCGCCAAATGTAAAGGTGACGTTGTCGGTCATAATCGGCAGCGTCGAAGTCACGGTCACGTCGGAATCCTTGGCTGCGCTTCGCTCGTCGAGCGCCGCGCACGTCTGCGAAAAATCGTCGGGATTGGCGACCGCTAGCAGGTCATAGCGCGTGATATGCCCGTACTGCTTGGGCGAAAGCGCCACCGATGTATCGCGGATGCCCATACCGCAAATCACGAGCGCCGTGCAGCCCGCGATGCCAAAGATGGTCATAAAGGCGCGCTTTTTGTAGCGGAATAGGTTACGTGCAGCGACCTTATTTAAGAAGCCCATGCGGCGCCAGATAAAGCCGATGCGCTCGAGCAAGATGCGCGAGCCGGCGCGCGGGGCCTTGGGGCGCATGAGCGAGGCCGGGGTCTCGGCCATCTCGTGGCGGCAGGCGATAATCGTGGCGCCCACCACGCCCACGGCAAACAGCGCCACCGAAACGATCGAGGACACGATGTCGTACGAAAGCAGCATCTGGGGCAGCGAGTACATGTCGTCGAATACCGTAAACAAGAACAGCGGCAGGCCCACAAATCCAATGATGTTGCCCAGCACGCCGCCAATCAGGCAAGCCCACAGCGCATAGTCCACGTATTTGGACAGGATACGCCCGCGTGAATAGCCGAGTGCCTTGTACAGACCGATGAGCGTGCGCTCCTCCTCGACCATACGCGTGGCGGTGGTGAGACTGATGAGCACAGCGACGATAAAGAAGATGAACGGGAAAACCGTGGCGATGGCCTCGATCGAGGAGCTATCGCTCTCGACGCTCGAGTAGCTCGCGATGTTGCCGCGGTCCTGGATGTACCAGGTGCATTCGCCAAGGTCGGAAATCTCGGCGCGGGCATCGGCAAACTGCTGGTCGGCGGCGGCACGGCGCTGGTCCAGGTCGGCTTGCGCCTGCGCACGCTCCTCGCTGCCCTCGGCCATACGATCGATGTTGTCCTGTTCAATCCCAAAGAGCATATTCGCTTGGCGCTCGGCCGCATCCAAACTTGCCGGCGTATCGACCGTCAACTCTTGAGCACGTGCCTTTTCGCGTCCGTCGCGGATCTTATCGATATTGCCCTTGACCTCATTAATCTTTGTCGTGTAGGCATCCGAATAGGAATTGAGGCTCTTAGCCCCCTCGACGGTCACGTGAACCGCGGAGTAGGAAGAAGATGTCGCGGCATCCTCGCTCACATAGAACTTATAGTCCGCAGCCGAAGCAGCGCGAAAGGCATTGACGGTCGAGTCGGAGCTCACATCGGTGGGGTCGAGGACCTCAGCCGTAATGGTGTAATCACCCGCGGCGAACTGATCCTTGGCACTTTGATTGGACGAGCTCGCATCGTTGGCGGCAAAGCTCACCGTATCGCCGATTTTCTTGCCCGAAGCCTTCAAAAAACGCGAGGTCACCGCGACCTCGCCGGCACGCTCGGGCAAATCGCCACTCACCAGCACCGGCTGATCGATATTCTCCCTGGAAAGGCTCTGGACGACCACGCGCTCGCGCGTTGTACCCACGGCGGTGTAGGCGGTCTCGGTGTAGATGCCCTCGGCTGTCTCGACGCTGTCGACCTCTTGAATGGCCGCAAGATCGTCGCGCGTAAGGCCATAGGTCGACTGCACGTTAATGTCATAGACATTCTGCTGGTCAAAGTAGGCGTCAACCGAATCGCACAGGTCCTCGCAGCCCGCCTTAAGGCCACACATCACACTCACGCCAAGCGCCGTGATGACCACGATGGACAAGAAGCGCTTAAGACCGCCTCGGATTGTGCGGTAGATGCCACGGCGAAACACCGTCGGCACCATGTCGTTTGAACTTTGGGCAGTGCGGTAGGTCGCGAACTCTCGGTCGCGACCGACGTGCTCCGTATCACGGTTTTGGCTGTTTTGGCGATCCTGGTCCATGGGCGCTACCACTCGATCGTCTCGATAGGTACAGGATTTTGCTGGACAGTCTCGCTCTCCACGCGGCCGCTCTTAAAGCGGATCAGGCGATCGGCCATGGGCGCCAGCGCGGAGTTGTGGGTGATGATAATGACCGTAATGCCTTGCTTGCGACAGGTGTCCTGCAACAGCTGCAGAATCTGCTTGCCGGTTTTGTAGTCGAGCGCGCCCGTGGGCTCGTCGCAAAGGAGCAGCTTAGGGTTCTTGGCCAGCGCGCGGGCAATGGACACGCGCTGCTGCTCTCCTCCCGAAAGCTGCGCAGGAAAGTTGGCGAGGCGCTCGCCCAGGCCGACCTGGCAAAGCGTTTGCTCGGCATCGAGCGAATCGGGGCAGATTTGCGCCGCGAGCTCGACGTTTTCGAGTGCCGTCAGGTTGGGGACCAGATTGTAGAACTGGAAAACAAAGCCGACGTCGGCGCGGCGGTATTCCACGAGCTGCGCCTCGTTGGCGGAGCTCACGTCGCGCCCGTCCACCGTCACGGTGCCGGAGGTCGCCGTATCCATGCCGCCCAGAATGTTGAGCGCCGTGGTCTTGCCGGCACCCGAAGCACCCAGAATGATGGCGAGCTCGCCGCGCTCGACCGTAAAGCTCGCGCCGTCGAGCGCGTGGATGCGGGCGTCGCCCTCGCCGTATGCCTTGATGACGTCTTTGAATTCAATATAGGCCATCGATTAATTCCCATCTGGTCGGATAACTCTTTAGTATTACCCATTTCCCACCCACCAAAAAGGGACAGGCTCATTTTGGCAGGTTTTATATGGGGGAATGGCGGGTGTGGGCGAGGCATTGAGGCTATCCAAGTCAACCATTTGACCCAAGCCTCGCCCACCGCTATGATGCCGCTTCGGAATGAATGTCTCCGCTGGGTGCGCTAGCTAAGCTGTCGCGTCACCCTAAACCGCCTTGTTGCTGATGACTTCTGCTGTTACGTGGTGCCTCCTAGGTATCACGCCGCGGCAGGAGTCTTTTTTGTTTTGGAGGAGAAGTGTCAGAAAGCAGCACATCGAGCAGGATTAAACGCCTGGTCAACACCTATAGCGGCCTCGTGCTTATGGGCGCTGTCGGAATCCCCGTCGGCATTATCGTTGGCGCCATCTGCGCGCTCTTTGGTCGCGTGCTTCTGGCGATTGGCACCTTCCGTGACGAGCACATCACTCTGCTCCTTCCCCTCCTCGCCCTCGCGGGCCTTGCCATCGTGTTTGCCTACCGCACTTGGGGCAAAGGCACCGAACGCGGCATGAGCTTAGTATTCGACGTAGGCCACGGGCGCGAAGACGCTATCTCCCCGCGCTTGGTGCCGCTCATTATGCTGAGCACGTGGGGAACGCACCTCTTTGGCGGCAGCGCGGGACGCGAGGGCGTGGCCGTGCAGATCGGTGCAACCGTCTCACATTGGATCGGCCGACGTTTGCCTTTCCGCGACCCCGGCAACACGTTTTTGCTTATCGGCATGGCTGCCGGCTTTGCCGGACTCTTTCGAACGCCACTTGCAGCCACGGTCTTTGCTATCGAAGTGCTGGTCGCAGGACGCATGGAATACCGCGCGCTGTTTCCCGCGCTTACGGCCTCACTCGCAGCAAGTATGACCTCCGGCGCCCTAGGACTCGAGAAGTTCGAGGTCGCCGTTACCGCCTCGTATGCGCTCGACCTCCCCGGTCTTGGACGGCTAGCGCTGTTGGGTATCGCGTTTGGTATGGTAGGCGGCGCTTTTGCCTGGTGCCTTGCCCATGCCAAGACCCTTGCAGCGCGGCTGTTCCCCAACCCTTACATACGCGTTGCCGTTATGGGCCTTGCACTGTCGGCGATTCTGTTCGTACTGTGGCAGGGGCGATACTGCGGCCTTGGCACAAACCTGATATCGGCAGCGCTGGACGACAACGGCAAGATTGCCATCATGCCTTGGGACTGGGCGCTTAAATTCGCACTCACCATCGCCACGCTTGCCGCAGGATATCAAGGTGGTGAGGTAACGCCGCTGTTCTCCATCGGAGCAAGCCTGGGTGTCGTGCTCGCCGGAATTCTCGGCATGCCCGTCGAGTTCTGCGCCGCGCTGGGCTACGCCGCCGTCTTTGGCGGCGCCACCAACACGCTGCTCGCGCCAATCCTTATCGGTTGCGAGGTCTTCGGTTTCGGTAATCTGCCGGCGTTCTTCATCGTCTGCGTTGTGGCTTACCTATTCAACATGGATAAGTCCATCTACGCCCTGCAGGAGCGGGCGTAGATCGATGTCCAGGCAGGTGGTCTCAACCGGAAACGGCGTCCCACTCTGAGGCTGTATTCCGGGGCACGGTTTCCGCTCGGGACGCCATTCGGAAAGCGCATCCCGCTTTATAACAGAATTCCGGAACGTGGTTTCCGTCTGAGCCTCCATTCGGAAAGCGTGTCCCATTCTTTCACGGCATCTTGGCTATGCAAAGTGCTCGAGCGTTACTCCTCGTACGCGCCCTCAAGCCGCAGCAGCCACTCCTTGCGGTCAAGGCCGCCAGCATATCCGTTGAGCGAACCATCGGCGGCAACCACGCGATGGCACGGCACAATAATCGAAATGGGATTACGCGCGACCGCGGCCCCCACGGCACGGGGAGACACAACGGGTGCCTCATTTCCCGGCACACGATGTCGAGCCGCAACACGCTGGGCGATCTCGCCATACGTAGCGACCTCGCCACGCGGAATTGAAAGCAGCTCGTACCAAACTTCACGCTGAAACGCCGTGCCAATCATATGCAACGGCGGCGTAAACCGAGGCTCCTGCCCCGCAAAATAAGCATTCAGCCAAGCCCAGGAACGCTCAAGCACCGAAGAAGCCGCACCATTTGCCGGACTCACCGAAGACATCCCACCGGCACCAGAAACCGCATCGGCACCTACGACATACTCCGCATCCTCTTTGAGTAGCGTAGAGCCAAAGTGCTCCTGCCTCTCAAACCAAAGCCCCGTCAAACCGCGGCCATCAGCGGCAAGCAGGATTTCGCCCAAAGGCGAAGCAAACGTCGTCGTGACCACCAGCGGCTCCTTTCAAAACTCCGCAACATAATACCGCGAATTGTGCAGACAACCCCAATCGACCCCAAAGTCACCCAAGGCAGCAGGCGCGAACGCGCCGCAGCTGCCGGCCGAGCCCCACAGTCCCCAAAGGCGGCAGGCGCGAAGCGCCAAGGCCGCCGCCGGGACCAGGGCCCGCAACAACCACGTGCCCCCACATCAGCCCAACGGCCCCAACCAACAACGGCCCCATCGCAGGCCGCGCGCAGCAGCGTCACCGCAGGCGGGGGCCGGGTTTAGTTTTCAGAACACTCCGCAGACCAGTGTGGCGCCTTGTCCGCGGCTCCGAAGGAGCAGGACAAGGCGCCACACATGGTCGAGGACGTTCTGAAAACTAAACCCGGCCCCCGCCGGACAGGTCAACCTACTCGCAGAGCAGCTTAGCGATCTGGACGGCGTTGGTTGCCGCGCCCTTACGGATTTGGTCGCCGCAGCACCAGAAGGTGATGCCACGTGCGGCCTCGGGGTTCGAGATATCACGGCGCACGCGACCGACCCAGATCAGGTCCTGGTCGGAGGTGTCCATCGGCATGGGGAAGCGATCGTGTGCATCCTCGGCACCCAGATCGTCAACCAGCTTGACGCCCGGAGCGGCGGCAAGCGCAGCACGGGCCTCTTCCACCGTGATGTCGCGCTCGAACTCGAGCGTAATGCTCTCGGAGTGCGAGCGCAGCACGGGCACGCGCACGCAGGTGCAGTTCACGCGCAGCTCGGGCAGGTGCATGATCTTGCGGCCCTCGTTTTGCAGCTTCATCTCCTCGGAGGTAAAGCCCTCTTCCTTGACGCCGCCAATCTGCGGAATCAGGTTGCTCGCCAGCTGGGCGGCAAATGCACGCGGCTCGGGAATCTCCTCGCCACGGCCCAGAGCGGCCAGCTGAGCCTCGAGCTCGGCCATACCGGGAGCGCCAGCACCCGAAGCTGCCTGATACGTGGACACGATCATGCGCTTCACGCCGGCGAGCTGATGTAGCGGCCACGTAGGAACCAGACCGATGATGGTCGCGCAGTTGGGGTTGGCGATCAGGCCGTGGTGCCACTTAATGTCATCGGCGTTAATCTCGGGCACGACCAGCGGCACCTCGGGATCCAGACGGAAGGCGTGGCTGTTGTCGACCACAACGGCACCGCGCTTGACGGCCTCGGGCAGCAGCTCCTTGGCGATATCGTCGCCGGCAGCGCCGAGTACGATGTCGCAGCCCTCAAAGGCCTCGGGGCAAGCCTCTTCGATCACAACCTGCTCGCCGCGGAACTCAACGGTCTTGCCCGCAGAGCGCGCGCTCGCCAGCAGCTTGAGCTTACCGACCGGAAACTCCTGCTCGTTGAGGCACTCGAGCATCTGGGTGCCCACAGCTCCCGTCGCGCCCAAAATAGCAACCGTGTACTGTTTCATGCTTCCCCCTTTAAAGGTTGTAGCTATCGCCCGCACGCCAAGCAGGCCGGATATTCTTGCCCAGTTTATACAAGAACGGGGCGGATACAAAACCCGCCCCGTCGAAACGAAACCGAAACGAAACGCCCGGCAGTAGATTTTTGGGACATCCTAAAAATCTACCGGGACGGAAACTACTTGTGGAGTGCGGCCAGAGCGGGATCGACCGGCGCAGGAGCCTCCAGATCGGAGACCTTCACAATGCCGTTCTCGTCGGAGAAGGCTCGGTAGATGGTCTGAATCGCCAGGTCAAAGTCCTTCTCCTCGACACCGATAATGATATTGATCTCGTCACAGCTCTGCGAAATCATGCGCACGCTCACGCCGGCCTGGCCGAGCATGCCAAACAGATGGCCCGAGATACCTGCACGACCGCGCAGGTTACGACCGACGGTAGCAATAAGTGCCAGACCCTCAACCACCTCGATCTCGAGCGGCTCGACTTCCTGTTGAATGTCGCCCACAAGCGAGTACAGCGAATCGTGCACATCCTGCTCCTGCACCACGGCGCCAAAGCGATCGACGCCGGTGGGCATGTGCTCAACGGAAACGTCATAGCGCTCGAACACCGAAAGCGCGCGGCGCATAAAGCCGACGCGGGGCTTGGTGCGGTCGCGGGCCACATTGATGGCGACAAAGCCGCGCTTGCCGGTCACGCCGGTAATGATGGGCTCTGCCTCGCCCTCGTCAGCCGTCTCGCTAATGATGGTGCCGGGGTCCTGCGGCGCATTGGTGTTCTTGATGACCAGCGGAATACCCGCCTCACGCACAGGAAACACGGCCTCCTCGTGCAGGACGCTTGCGCCCATGTACGAAAGCTCACGCAGCTCCTCGTAGGTAACGCGGGCGATGGGCTGCGCCTCGGGCACAATACGCGGATCGGCAGAATAGAAGCCCGAAACGTCGGTCCAGTTCTCGTACAGATCGGCGCCCAGGCACTTGGCCAGAATCGAGCCGGAAATATCGCCGCCGCCACGATCGAGCAGCTTGATCTGACCCTCACGCGTCGCGCCATAGAAACCGGGCATAACAAAGCCGCCCTGCTGACCGTACTCCTGCACCAACTCGGAGGTGCGGTTCATGCTGAGCGTACCATCGTGATGGAATGCAACGACCGTCGCGGCGTCCAGGAACGGCAGGCCCAGGTACTCGGCCATCAGGCGAGCGGTGAAGTACTCGCCGCGGCTCACAAGCTCCTCAGTGGAGTAGCCACCGGAGCGAGCACGCTCGGCAAAGGCCGCAAACTCTTCGCGGATGGGATAGGTGAGCTCCAACTCGTCAGCGATATCAAAGTAGCGCTGGCCAATGTCCTCGAGCAGTTCCTCGCACGACACGTGGTACTTAACGTGCGCGTTAACCAGGTAAAGCAGGTCGGTCACCTTGGTGTCGCCCTTAAAACGGCGACCGCAGGCAGAAACCACCACAAAACGGCGGGCAGGGTCGGCATCGACGATGGCCTTGATCTTCTTAAAGTGTTCGGCGTCGGCGACCGACGAGCCGCCAAACTTGGCAATCTTAATCATGGGCTGGAGGTTACCTTTCTAAAAAGCCTCTGCGAACCTATTTTGCGCGCTCTGATACCATGGTTTCACCGATTGGGACCAAGGCATCCGAGGAGCAGTGTTATATGGGAACTTATCATAGTACACGAGGACGCACTTTATCGTGCTCAAGTAAGGTGGCAATCCGTACTGGCATCGCTCCCGACGGGGGTTTGTTTGTCTCGGACGAGCTCGGCACCCAGCAGGTCGATATCAGCTCGCTTGCAGATAAATCGTACTTTGAAATCGCTCAAGATGTGTTGGAAATGTTACTGAATGATTACACGGCCGAAGAAATTTCGGCGTGTGTCGACGAAGCATACCGCGGCACGTTCGCGAGCGAAGAGGCTACGCCGCTCGTCAAACTCGATGCCGCACCGGGCGCCGACGCCCCTCAGACCTATGTGATGGAGCTCTTTGGCGGCCCCACGAGCGCCTTTAAGGACGTCGCCCTGCAGATGCTCCCCCGCCTGATGGCCCGCACCTCCGCCAAAGAAGGCGGCGCCGAGCGCATCATGATCGTCACCGCCACGTCAGGCGACACGGGCAAGGCCGCACTCGCTGGTTTTGCCGATGCTCCGGGCACGGGCATTACCGTCTTTTATCCCGAGGGCAAGGTCAGCCGCGTCCAGAATCTGCAGATGTCCACACAGGAGGGCGACAACGTCGCCGTCTGCGGTATCCGCGGCAACTTTGACGACGCCCAGAGCGCCGTCAAACGCATCTTTGCCGATAAGGAGCTGGCCGAGCGCCTGGAGGCCGCCGGCACGGTGCTTTCGAGCGCCAACTCCATCAACGTCGGCCGCCTGGTGCCGCAGGTCGTCTACTACTTTGCCGCCTATGCGCAGCTGCTGCGCGCCGCCGCTATCGAGGCTGGCGACGCCGTAGAGTTCTGTGTGCCCACCGGCAACTTTGGCGATATCTTGGCCGGCTACTACGCCAAGCGCATGGGTCTGCCCGTCGCCAAGCTCGTCGTGGCGAGCGACAAGAACAACGTGCTGGCCGACTTCCTGACCACCGGCGTCTACGACCGCAACCGTCCGTTCTTCACGACCATCTCGCCGTCGATGGACATCCTTATCAGCTCCAACCTGGAGCGTATGCTCTACTTCCTGTCCGACGGCGACTGCGAGCTCGTTGCCGGCCTTATGGAGCAGCTTGCCCAGACCGGCCGCTACGAGGTGCCCGCCGAGCTGCTGGCCAAGATCCAAAGTGTGTTTGGCTGCGGTTGGGCCAGCGAGGACGAGGTCCGCACTGCCATCAAGAGCTGCTGGGACGCCAACGGCTACGTGATCGACCCGCACACCGCTTGCGGCTATCACGTCTTTGAGCAGGTCGCCCCCGCCGAGGGCGCCAAGGTCCGCGTGCTGCTTTCGACCGCCAGCCCCTACAAGTTCCCGCGCGCCTGCTGCGACGCCCTGGGCCTCGACGTTCCCGAGGACGACTTTGAGGCCATGCGTGTGCTCGAGCAGGCCACCAACACGGTCGCCCCGACCCAGCTCGCCGAACTCGAATCCAAACCCGTCCGCTTCGAAGACGTCTGTGACGTCGATGAGATGGCCAACTACGTAGAGTCTGCAGCAAAAAAGATGACTACCAACTAAAACCCCTTATAAGGCGCCGGCGAAAGCCGGCGCGCCTTCTTCCATCAGATAGCCCCCGGGATGATGACGAACGCGCACAGCGTGCCTGGTTGTTTAGTTCGTCGCGAGTTCCGCACGCAAAGGAAAGCACTTAATGTGCTTTCCGTCTTGCGCAGGACTGCCCGAGCAGCGAACTAAACAGCCAGGCACGCCAGGAGGACTCACATGATCAAAATCACCGTCCCAGCAACAAGCGCCAACTTGGGTATTGGCTACGATACCCTCGGCATGGCCGTCAGCCTCTACTCGCACTTCACCTTCGAGCGCGCCGACAAACTCACCATCACGGGCTGCCCCGAGGAGTTCCAAAACGAGAATAACCTGGTCTATGTGAGCTTTGTCGATGCTCTGGCCGCCTGGGGCGAGCCGGCATTCCCCGTCGCTATCGACATTCAGACCGACGTGCCCGTCGCCCGCGGCCTGGGTTCCAGCTCCACCTGCGTCGTCGCTGGCATCATGGCTGCCGCCGCGCTGACAGGCCACACCGTCGACCGCGCCGAGCTCGTCCGCATCGCCACCGAGGTCGAAGGCCATCCCGATAACGTCGCCCCCGCTATCCTGGGCGGCGCCGTCTGCTCCTTTACGCCAACCGATTCGCTTCCCCAGTGCCTGCGCTATGAGGTGAGCGATCGCTTGCGTTTTATTACCGTGATTCCGCCCTACGAGGTGCACACGAGCGAGGCGCGCAAAGTCGTGCCGCAGGAGATTCCGCTCTCCACCGCCGTGTGGCAAATGGGCCGCATCGCCGGCATGACGCGCGGCCTGGAGACCGGCGACCTGGACCTTATTGCCGCCGCCAATGACGACCGCATCCAGGAGCCCTATCGTCGCCGCTTGATCCCCGATTACAACGCCGTGCGCGACACCTGCCTGAACGGCGGTGCCAAGACCATCTGGATCAGCGGTTCGGGCTCAACCCTCATGGCCGTAACCGATGACACCATCGTAGCCAAGTTCCTGCAGGTCAAGCTGCGCGAGCAGTTCCCCAAGTGTGATACGCATATTCTGACGTGCGACACGGAAGGCGCCCAGATCGAATACCTGTAGTCGCCGTCCCGTATACTCGCCGGGGAGGCCAGGGGCTTTGCCCCCAAATCGTCCTCGGACATGGCAGGACCCCCGCTGCGCACTTCGTGCGGCGGGGGTCCTG